>JBKPAZ010000302.1:0-5066 GCA_046726655.1 Chloroflexota bacterium | reverse complement strand
TGCAGACACAGGTATGCAGGACCTAATTTCGGGTCGGTAACTGGTTTGTCAAGCGTTTCGTTTCGTATTTGTTGATCGAGCATATTACACCTTTTGCTTGCTGTGCAAGCGATAGGAGCAGTGTTGTTCCTATCCGATCCGATTTGGTAAAATGTTATTCCTTTCTATAAGTAGCAGCTATAAGTAAACACGCTTCAATGGGAACATCCATCTATGGAAGTTCTGTTAATTACGACGGTATAGTTAAGAACAATTAACAGGGACGGTACTAATGTCTGTCTCTCTTTTTGACATTTCTTTCTTGAGCAGGGTGTCGCCACACCGCAAGGGGATGCCCATGGGCGTCAAGCGAACGTCCGTATTTGATTGTCAAGGAGCATCGAGTCATGCGCTCAGTTCGTGTTTTACACCGATCTGGGCACTGAGCAAGAACTCTTCGTAGGCTTCACGCAACTTGGGATAGCGCAGCAGGAAGAACCCGGCGTATTCCTGTGTGAGCGGGCGCGGTTGGCGAAGCAAGCGCATATTGACCTCTTTGAGCGGGCGATTGCCTTTTTTCCCATTACATGCTTTACAGGAAGCCACGAGATTCTCCCATGTGCTCTGTCCGCCACGGGAGCGTGGTACTACGTGATCGAGTGTCAGTTCGCGGGTATGCTTGCCACAATACTGGCACGTTTCTTCATCGCGCAACAAGATATTGGCGCGAGTGGGCTGAAGCGCCAAACGTGGTATGCGCACGTTGGCGAGCAACTGCACGATGACAGGCCGCTCTAACTCCAGACGACGGGCCTGAATACTCTCCTCAATCAACTGACGCACACTATCATCTACAAAGGTCACCTTTTGCTTAGAAAGTAGCACAATGAGACGACGTTCAGGGATGACTGATAGAGGTTGGAGTGAGGAATTCAATACAAGAACGGGCATGAATGACTTTCCTTCCTCTCTGCCGGAACCGATACCTAGGGCAGACAGCGAGGAAGAAGCTTGAAATGCGGAAAAGGGGAAGGGAGCGCCCCGTTCCTTCCAGCTTCTACCGCCGCCTGCGACGACGACCGGATGGATAAGGAGTGAAGTCTTTTGCGCGTCCAGGTAGATTTGGCACTGCGTGGCATCTCCCGCCCGCCCATTGTTCGATCCGCGAACGCTGGCAGGCTGCGATCAGACTGCACCCTCCAGTTGATCTGGATGATGTGTGTAGCTGATATGCCCGCATCTATGACTCCTGTTGATACCTGATTGTGTGACACCACTTTTCGTAAGCGATTGTGCCATCCTGGTCGGGGTGAGAGGACTTGAACCTCCGACCTCAGCGTCCCGAACGCTGCGCGCTAGCCGACTGCGCTACACCCCGGTGTTGACGATCCGCGCAAGTGATTCGCTGGCCCTATCCAGTAAACCTTGTTCTACATGAAAGTGCCTGGTTCGTTTTGGCATTGCTGTTGAGCGGCGCTCTACGAACCTCGCACCTCCCCTGCTTCAAGAGTAGTATAGCATAAGGCAGCGAGTTTTGACAATAGAGCGAGAGACTCACTGCCTTGCAAATTAGCGCAATTTAGTTCATACTATCTACACAGGATAGCCAAATGCCCCTGGGGCGTGTGCCATCCTGTTGCAGTTGCCTATTGGAGCCATACTCGTACTCTACTGCCTATGCATGATCTCGTTGGCCCTCAATGCAGAGGGAACAGGCGCGATGCGTCAGAGTAGCCTGGTTTTTCATCGTTCTCGTCTGGCTGCTCCCATTAGTGTTATCGTCGGCGCCTGTTGGTACTTCGTAGTGCGTTACCGTACTTACCCGGCTCTCATAATCACTCAGGAGGATGTATGGCAACTACCTCAGAGAGAGGCCCCGTGACCGTGCGGAGCATGCTCCCGATTCTTGGTGCTAGCACCATTGGCACGGCCATCGAATGGTATGATTTCTTCTTGTACGGCTTCCTTGCCGCAACCGTCTTCCCAAAAATCTTCTTTCCGCAACTTAATCCCGTCGCTGGTACCATCGCGTCATTCACGACCTACTTTGTAGGTTTCCTTGCACGTCCCATCGGGGGCGCCTTCTTCGGTTGGTTTGGTGATCGCGTTGGGCGGAAATCGACGCTGATCGCGACCCTGCTGCTCATGGGCATCGCCACAGCGTTGATGGGTCTCGTGCCCGGCTATAACTTGATCGGCCTGGCTGCTCCGCTCCTGATCTCCATCTTGCGCTTCCTGCAAGGCGCGGGGGTAGGTGGTGAATGGGGCGGCTCCGTACTGTTGTCCCAGGAGTATGGCGATGATCGGCGTCGCGGCTTCTGGACGAGTTGGCCGCAGACGGGTGTGCCGATCGGTCTGGCCCTTGCCGCCGGGGCTCTGTTAGTTTTTCAGGCGCTCTTCCCTGGTGCCGCATTTGACATTATTGGCTGGCGTATCCCTTTCCTCTTGAGCATCCTGTTGCTTCTCGTCGGCCTCTATATCCGCTTGCGCATCCTGGAGACTCCGGCCTTTAGGCAAGTGAAACAGGAGGGAAGGATCTCCCACGTCCCGGTGGTGGAGGTGTTCCGCTACTACTGGCGCGAGATTATCCTGTGTGCTCTGTTGCGTTCGGCTGAACAGGCCCCCTTCTATATCTTCACGACCTTTATCCTTGCCTACGGTGTGAAGGTGCTGGGGTTGAGTTCTGGTTTACTGTACCTCGGCATCATCATTACAGCCTTCTTCAGTCTTGTGCTGATGCCAACCTACAGTAGCATCTCTGACCGCGTTGGGCGCAAGCGGTGGTACATGATCGGTTGTGTGCTGATGGCAGCCTGGGCTTTCCCGTACTTTATGCTACTGCAAACGAAGATCGCTGTGGTTGTCATCATTGCGATGGTACTCTCCGTCAGCCTCTTCCATGACTGGTTGTATGGACCACAGGCGGCGCTGATCGCAGAGCGTTTCGGTACCCGGCTGCGCTATAGTGGTGCATCGATCGGGTATCAACTCGCGTCCGTTACCGCAGGCGGGCCAGCTCCCATCATAGCCACTGCGCTGGTGGCGGGCTCCAAAGGCCTGATTGGCCCTGGCGCACCAACCTACACATTGATCGCCTTGTACATCATTTTCATGGCGGTGGTCTCGTTCATCTCCACTGGCCTCCTGCGGCACGATTATGCAGGCAAGGCCGCAGCTGCAGATGTGGGCGAGCCTGTGTTTGTACCGCTTGGCGAATAACGAGGCGTAGTAGAGTCATAGGCTTCTGAATAGGCAGTAATAAGAGAGATGCACTCCCATGACGAGGGTGCATCCTCTTCTTTTCAATCACTTCTCAGTGTGCGTATCGGGTCGCAGCCGTGGCGATGACGGGGAGACCTGGGCCTGGAATTTGAGTAAAACAAGTGGAGACCCGCTGTTACCTTGCAAGGGGAGGTTTGTACTGCCGTCCCTAAGAACTCTGCTCACTTCAGGTGTCAAGTTCTCGCACGAGCCGATCTGCCAGCTCGAAGGAATAGTTTTGCCCGCGATCATGAGGGTAGACCTGGAACATATTGGCTACCCACAAGCCTTTGAGGGGAGTAGATAGGGGAGGAATATGCTCGCGATAGTCCATCGTGACAATTGGTTGAGCGAAAGGAGCCTGGAAAAGCCAGCTTTCCTGAATCCAGGTGGGATCAAAAGCGGGATTGACCCGTTTGAGATGTGGCAAAAACTCCTGCAGGATTTCTTCCTTACTCAACTTGAATAGAGGGTCATCCATTGGTCGATAGTTGCCAAGATAGATGAGATGTCGCCCACCGTACTCAGACGGTGATTGATAATTGGTATGCTCAACAAGGCTGGTGAACGGATAGCCCGGATCGCAGGGGTTGATCCAATAGCTATCGGTAAGCTGGCGATCGAGGGAGAGTATGAGGCACTGCGCGCCGTATGCCTGGCCCCAATCATAGCGGGCGCGATAATCGGCGGGCAGCGCGGGTATGAGGCGGCAGGTGAGACGGGTTGCCATAGTGGAGATCACGCGATCAACTGTCCAGGTACCCTGGTTGGTGCGAACCTCCCAGCGTCCATCACCCAGCGGCTCGGCCTTCTCCACGCGGGTACCAAGCAGGACTTTTCCTCCCGCCTGGCCAATACGCTCTACCAGCCGGTCGTAGAGTTGTTGAAAGCCACCGCGCAGGTAACCCAGGTAGGTGGTACGGTCGTGAAAACGCGCCCAGAACCATGGGAGCGCGACCTGGTCGTGCATGGCACCAAACTTGGCGACAAACAACGGCTCGAACACCATGCCGTAGGGACGCTTGCCCATCCACCGGCGTAGCCAGGGTTCAGCAGTTTTCCCCTCGTAGGGTCCTGATCCGGTAAGTTTGAGGAGAGCGCCCACAGCAGCTACACGCAGGCGTTCATCGAAACGCAAGGGCGAGAATTTCAGTAACGTCAGCGGGGAATCGAGCTGATTGAATTTTCCCCCGATGAGGCAGACTGTGCGAGGATGAGACCATTCCAACCGATCACCCAAACCTAGCTCTTGTATGAGTTTGATGGCGGTGGTATCTGTACGAAAGAGATGATGGTAAAATTTCTCCAGCCAGGCGTCATCTATTTGAAAGCCAGCCGCCAGGCCACCCGCAGTCGTCTCCTGCTCGAAGAGCATCACTGAATGGCCTGCTTTTGTCAGCCGGTAGGCTGCTCCCAACCCCAATGCGCCCCCACCGAGTATGGCAATCTGTTTCTCAAAATCTAGTGTTTTGTAGCGTTTCATAGCGTTTTATGTCACTTTTTCCCAGACAACTGTACGACCTCGTTCAAGTAACTGGCAATCATTCGGGCGTGCGGCTGGTGGTTCCCCCTTGATCCGTTTGAAGGCGAGTCGCCCATCAACATAGATGGCGTTGATCTGCTTGACCCACTTGCCCTTGACCCGCACCATGTCCCCCTTGCGAAAGCCTGCGAGTTCCTCATATTTCTGGTAGCGCACCCGTCCCTGTCCTTTGCGCGGAAGGTCATGGTACTGCCGCCGTGTCTGTCGAGGACGAAACCGAATGCTGTAGTTCTCACGAGGCTCCGGCACCTGCTCCCCTGTGTGCAGCGAGGCAACACAGAGC
>JBKPAZ010000301.1:0-9383 GCA_046726655.1 Chloroflexota bacterium | reverse complement strand
TACCAGCGAATCTATGGGTATTGCGAGGGCTGGAGGGGTTGCTACAATTTCAGGACATCATTATCCCAATTCGTACCATCTCCATTTTGAATCCGCTCACATTTTCACTCAATCTCATTACCGGGCCACTTGTATGTATAGGCATTGGAATAGTGCTCAGAACATTTCTAAGCAGAAGAAAAGCATAGGAAAAAAGCGCCCTCGCGATATCCATTCGCATATTCACACGTTCTACAGATGAAGGTAATAGTAATTTGCCATCAACAGAGGCATGTGTAACTATATCTTAAAATAAGGAATTCAATCTATATACCGTTAGGCACCTTTATCAGCATCAAGTTGATTCAGGTAAACCCACGGGCTGTAGCAGGATATGTGTGAGCAAAATTTATGATTCGCTGTCGCCAGTGTAATACCGAGCTTACCGAGAAAGCTCATTTTTGTAATGTGTGTGGCCTTCCCCAGAAGCCCATTGCCCCTTTACAACCATCGAAGTCGCTTACGCCATCTCGAAGTGTTCAGCCTGGTAACAAGCAACCCCCAAAAGCATCTGGCAACAATCCTATACGTCCTAAAACTGTTATACGTCCATCCTTTTTTCCAACACGACCAACCAGTAATGTGGGAAAATCACCTGCTGCCATTCCACAACGTAATGCTTCGCAACCTGCATTATCTCCTGAACCTGCCGTAGCTATAACACCTGGCAACTCGTCCAGCCCGGCAAGTACTTCAGAAGCTCCTAAACTCACATCACAGCCCGAGACTTCCAACTCGGCGAAGGCTGAAAGTATCTCTAACATTCCTACTCAGTCCCTTGAAGAGCTTTCCGCACCTGCTCGCACCCCTGGACTCATCCGCCCGGTTACTCCAAAATCATCTGCTCGTTCTGTTATCCCTTCCAGACCGGGCATTGCTGGGACAACAATCGCAACGCAACCGTCAAAACAAGAGCCAGCAACTCCAGGTTACCCAATACCTGTACCACCAACGAAAATATCTTCCATGCATGACCCCGATGAGATGCCAACGAGCCGCTTATCTACGGAGCATGTCGGCGGCCAGAACGGACTGGCTGATTCACCAACGATGGATTTGCTTAGCCCTGCAAGTTTTATTGCCACAAGCAAAGCCGCCGAACACTGGCGTAAGAGTTGGCGCGATCGACAATACGCCGAAGCAGGGCCTGCCGAAAAAGTTTCAAGAGGTCAAGCGTCAGTACCAATTCCGCTTAGGTCAATGCAACAAACCTTTGCTCGTATGCGCGCCACTGCCAGGAACGATAAAAAGCAGAAAGGCAGGCGCTCGATTAACTTTGGCACCTGGATTACGATCTTTTTGATGATCTGCTTAATTGTAGGCTTTGGTGCCTACATCATTTTAAGCTATCTGCCCAACTCTCCGTTTGGCGTAACACATGTTACAGCGCCGGCAAACGCGACACAACCCGCTTTAACTATAGTGGGAACAGCATCTCAAACTTTCAAGATAGGCCAGATAATCCAGCTTCATGGAGAACATTTTGGCGCTCATCACACCATCATCTTCCTACGCGACAATGCTACTCCTATTGTGAATGCAAGTGGCAACGACATCTCTACCCAAACCGATAGCCTGGGAGCTTTTGACGCCTCAATTCCTATCGATCATCATTGGACGACGGATTCTCATTCGATTAAAGCTGTTGATAATAGTAGTAGCCAGAATGCTTTTCTGACTATACAAGTTATTCCCGCAGGGACTCCTGTAAAAACCAGCACAGAACTCTCTGTGACAATGAATGGTATTCCCGTCCAAATGCTTACTTTCAAGGCCGTCAATGGTCAAGTAAACCCACCCCCACAGCGCATCACTATCACAAATACCAGTGGTGCGCCTCTAAAGTGGATGGCAACAGCATCTTCCGACAATAATTTGAGCTGGTTAATGATTAACGACGACAACATCTACGGCCAGTTGGCGATCTCCCAGCCGCGCGACATACTTATCAGTGCGAACATCGCTGGCTTAAAAAGCACCCCTAAAAAGCCTTACACAGGACAGATCGTCTTTACCATTAACGATAATCAACTCTTGACACTTCCTGTACAATTGCAAATAATGGATGCTACGCCCGAAATGGTATTTAGTCCTTACCCAATCTTCGCTCGTTTGGGATCAGGAAATACCTGCCAAACTGGCGTGACTTTGACACTGATCAATTTAGGAACTACATCGATTCACTGGTCGGTAAACCCTGATGATAACATCAAAAACAACATCAAGTTTCTGCCTTTGGAGTCAGGTGTTTTATTACCTTCCGGTTCTGTATTGCCATCAGGTCAACCAGGCGATACTGTAGTCTTAACCTTACAGTGCAATGCTATTCAAGTTGGGCGTCATTATCATGTTTCGGTGTACGCTAATCTAATGTCCTGGCCGGAGTTTGTAATCGTTCAGTGACAATTGTGATTGCATACATCCTTACATCAACATCGTTGCTTTCCTATACGGGAGGATTTTGTAACTCATGAATAATCCAACATTTCTCGCACTCTTTAGTCTCGTCTTTATCCTCCTTGGAACTTACAATGTATTCTCTGGCCTCAAACGCATGCGTGAAGCGCGCGCACGCGGTATATCTCTCGCCTGGTACAAACAGATTAACATACTCACAGGCGTCGAGTATATTCTCCTGGCGCTGGTATTCATCCTCAGCTCCGCTATCAGAAATGGATCGATACCTAAGACATTCGGTGCATTAGTCACCCCACTCTACCTTATATTGTTGCTTGCAGCCGCCATTCTCGCTGGTCTTGTCATTCGCCAGGGCATCATGAATGCCCGCGCCATTCGTGCCCAGTCTCGTTCTTCCTCTTCAAACAGTAAGAGTAACGGTACGAGCGCCATCGCCGAACAAGCCGGAGATGAAGAGGACCCAGAGCTGCGAGCAGCTTACCTGGAACGTCGCCGCGAGCGTCGTCGGAATGCTGCCGCCGCCCGCCGTCGTCGAGCAGGAAAAGCCTAGAATCAGCTATTGAGGCAGTTGCCCCGGTCTCCAAAGCGAAATCGTGCCCCCCCAGGCGCTTGAAAGCAGCAGACGTGTGCCATCGGGCGACCAGCGCAACAAAGCAGTAGATCCCGCCAAAGGTTGATCCCTGAAAGCCAGGGCTAAAGTGGCAATTTTGCGACCGGTGACGCAATCATAAAGATCCACAGCGCCATAATAATTAAATGCAGCCATGATTCGACCATCCGGACGCCACGCAACCACCGAAGTTGTAATAGCTACCTGCAATAGCGCAGCGTCATGGGCTGGCAAAAGCGGCATGTCGGCTATCCTCATCTGTTCCAACGCCTGCGCATCAGGCAAAGGATGTCCTCGAGGCTCCATCAACCCTGACTGGCTTATACCATCGATCAGATAACGTCCATCTGCTGACCATGCACCAAAATTCGTACTCCACACTGACAAACCAGATATGTTCGTCAGAGCTGTGTATCCTGGTTGCCAGATAGTGAACGAGTTCTCTCCTTCTGGATTACCCACACCAACAGGCGCACCCGGTGACGACACCGCATCATACGACAGCACCTTCTCAGGTATAAGCGCGCCATTTGTTCCCCATCGATACCCCAGGGCTGGTGGAACAGGCGCAAACGATATTCCCATGCCCGACTCAAGGTCCCACTCGACAGGCAACTCACCGGTATCTTGTGATTGCAGCATCAGTTGAGAGTGCCGACCATCTACATCCATAAGCAGTACGCCATGCATTCGCTGTCGCTCCATAAAGGTCAGGAAAGTGATTGCAAGATGTTGTCCATCTGGAGACCAGAGCACATCTGAGTAGGTAAATCCGATGATCCTGTTCTCGCCATCATTCACACTTTTAGGTATTGCCGCTCCAAAGCTCGACACGGCCGTTCCAGACGAGATAGGCGGCGGATTCAAGATACCCAAAATAGTATCATCGGTTTGCCATTGCGCGACAAGTTTACCCGTATGCACATTGTATATATTCAGTATCCCCGGCACACCATTAACTCCGGGACAGTCATGCTGGTAGCCGAGCACTGCAATCAATGAGCTATCCGGCGACCACTGTGCATCCACCAGGCAGGCCAGGCCATCCTGCTGCTGAACATGATAATGGGTGATTGGAGCCACACCTGGAATAAAATACGCATTTGATCGAGGTTTGATCGTTTGATGCAGGCCGGAATCAGAGCGAAAGGTTCGGGCTATAAGAAATGAAAGACCATTGCCAATACTAAGTAGAACTATGAGCACAAAAATATATGGAATGCAGAACATACTTACCAGTCGGAAGCGCCTCCAATTTTCAGGTCGCTGCCAGCTAAGCAGGCTACTCACTAGCCATGAGGAAATACCTCTGCCAGCCATATTAGGCTTACCCAGGTCTGTAATCTCGACTCCGAAATCTTCTTCTGCCTGTTCCTGCTCGACTGGCTTGGGTTCAATCATCACGACCTCTTAACTTCTCCCAGCGCTCGCTTTCCATCTCTCACCTGCTGCCACGCGGCCTGCACACACTGCTTTAGTAATAGGATATTCGTTAAGGGTCCAACGCCACCGGGAGTCGGCGTAAGAGCTCCCGCTACTTCGCTCACCGGCGCGAAATCAACATCCCCCACAATACCCCCTCCTGGTAACTCATTGATACCGACATCGATTACCATGGCGCCTGGGCGCACCATATCTGCAGTTATCATATTGGCACGTCCGGCCGCCGCAACAAGAACATCGGCCTGGCGAGTAAAGCCAGCTAAATCGACAGTGCGTGAATGGCTTACTGTCACTGTAGCATTTTTTTGCAACAGCATCATCGCCAGCGGCTTACCTACAACGTTACTGCGAGAAATGATGACAGCTCTTTTACCCTCAAGAGGAGTTTGAGTGCGCTCAAGAATCTCTAGCACGGCAGCAGCAGTCGCAGGTAAAAAACTCGGTAAGCCCAGGAAGAGATTTCCTGCGCTGCGAGGACTGATCCCGTCAATATCCTTAACCGGGCTGATCGTATCCACCACCATTTTTTGCGATAGATGCCCTGGCAGGGGCATCTGCACAATAATGCCCTGTATTGAATCATCACAATTCAATTGCAGTAAAATCGCCCGCAGCTCATCAGGTGAGATACGGGTAGGTAACTGATCCAGTCGCGCCTGGAGACCGATCTCCTCGGCAACCCTCAGAATCGCTTTACTGTATACACCCGACGCCGTATCACCAGCTACACGCACAATGACCAGGCCCGGCGGTCTGCCCTGCTCATGCACATATTTTTCGATGTCCCCTCGCAACTCAGCCTTGATTTCCGCTCCTATTGCACGCCCATCCAGAATTGTTGCAGTCACACTCTACCCCCTATTATACTTGTAACCCGCTGAACGCCCTCCTCAATGATGGCTAGTGCCCTGCTCAGACGACCTCCCAACTCAGCTACCAACTCATCATCCTTCATTGTTCGCAAATTGATGCGTACCATCAAAGCTGCACCCTCGCCAGCGCTTGAAGCCAGTATCGCTCCATTCGCGACATCACTTAGCACAGTCGTATTACCAATCTCCGCAATCCGTTGGCAACACTGGATCAATTCGGCGGCGCGTTCCGCCACTTCAAGTGGCACTAACGCCGCTTCAACAAGCTGTTTCTGGATTGCGGCTGTACGAATCGCGCGCTCTTCGCTCCTCTCGCGTGGCAACTTATAGCATGCCGAGAGCCGCCCATAAGCCTCGATATCCTCTTGCATGAGTTGCTGAAATCTCAGGCGCAAATGTTCTGCCTGTCTCAGCAGTCCTTCCATTTCCTGCTGCACACTCGCATAAGTTTCCTTACCCATTGTGAGCCGGCAAACCATACTGGCAAGCGCTGCACCCATCGCACCGCTCAGAGCAGCCGTGGAACCACCGCCCGGTGTTGGCTGAGCTGACGCCAGGTCATCCAGGTAACGTTGTAGTGTCTCATCTATATACATATTCGTTCAACTTCCATCGTGGGGACACCATTGACTGTGTCCATATCTCTCTTTTTCACTCCACCGCCATTCTAGCACCTCAGCAAACCATCCGTCGAGGTCCTGATATTTGTATGGGTGCCAGCCCTGTCATCCTGAGCGTAGCGAAGGATCAGCGCAGCCTGCGCAGCTCGCTGCCCAGCGCGACAGACCCTTCGCGGAGTTTACCCTGAGCGGCAGCGAAGGGCTCAGAACTTGCCCTGAGGCGAAGCCGAACGGGGTGACAGTGGAGGTGCCGGTGTATCGCGCCCGACGCCGATTGATCGGCCCTCGCTGGATGTCCCAATATCCTGATTATTGTGGTAATCTTCATCATCGCGCCCGACGCCGATTTACCGGCCCGCCTCCAAATCTCTTTTTCAAATCTCTTGACAAAATGTTATCTTTTATGGTAATTTTTTTTAGAACACTAAAATATATTGTTCTGACTAGTGAAAGTTGATGAATGTCTATGATGACACCAGAACTCCGTACCCTGCCGATTCGTGCCATTGACTGCTTGAAGCTCTGTTACAAATTACGCGAGCGCGGCGAGTCCATTACAACATCTGTCATGAAGGAACGCTTGCAATCTCTGGAACCGACGGGGCAATTGAGTGAAGCCACCGTGACACAACTCTTCAAGTGGTTGGCTGAACGGGACTATGTGCGCTATACTCCCTATCATGGTGTGGAACTGACCGGGGCTGGTCAAGCGATGGCAACTGAACTCGTTCGCCGTCATCGCTTGCTTGAACTCTTTCTCGTACACATCATGGGCTTTCCCTTAGACGAGGTCGATGCGGAGGCAGAACATGTCGAGCACGCCATTTCGGATGCGTTTGTGGATCGCATGGATGCACTGCTGGGCTACCCAACCGAGGACCCTCACGGTGATCCCATCCCCAACAGAGTGGGTGAGGTCGTCGTTCCAACCAGTCAGCCGCTCTCGACGGCTCTTCCAGGACAACAGGTCATTGTGCAGCGTGTGAGTGACGACAATCCTGACCTGCTGCGCTATCTTGCCTCTCTGGGACTCATTCCAGGAGCTTTGGTGCAGGTGGAGACAGTCGCCCCCTTTGGCGGGGTCTATACTGTGCGCATTGGGGAGCAGACCCATGCCATTGGTGACACGGTGACGCAGGCGGTCCTCGTTCGTCCAACAACACCTGATCCTTTGAGCGGATCGACGTCTCCCTCAAAGCGGTTAGGAGAATATTCATGAGAACCTACCCCACACTACCACTACCACCAGCGGGAGCCTCGCCTGAAGGCGTGGGCGAGGCCCTTGAGCACCTCCCCGAAGAAGCCGGGACGCGGGCTGCCGCTCGTGCGGCACTCGATGGGCGCAAGAAAGGGCTGCTCGCCATCCTCCCGTTCCTGGGACCCGCCTTTATCGCCTGCGTGGCCTATATGGATCCGGGCAATTTTGCCACCAACATTCAAAGTGGCAGTACCTTTGGGTACAACCTGCTCTGGGTGATTGCGCTGGCCAACCTGATGGCGATGTTGATCCAAACGATGTCGGCGAAACTTGGCCTGGCAACAGGACAGAACCTGGCAGAACTGTGCCGGCAAGAGTTCCGCAAACCGGTGGTGTATGCCATGTGGATCGTCTCCGAGATTATGGCGATGTCTACCGATCTCGCCGAGTTTCTGGGAGCCAGTATCGCTATTAACCTCTTGTTTGGCATCCCCTTACTCTATGCCACCCTCATTACGGGTGTCGCGACCTATTTGATCTTGACGCTGGAGCGCCGCGGGTTCCGTCCCTTAGAGGTGGTGATCTCGGTGCTGGTGGGGGTGATTGCGGTGTGTTACCTGATTGAGACGGTCCTCTCGCGCCCGGATTGGGGGCAAGTGGGCTTTCACATCGTTGTCCCTTGGGTGGGCAATACGCAGAGTATCCTCTTCTCGGTGGGGATCATTGGGGCAACGGTGATGCCGCATGTCGTCTACCTGCACTCCTCGCTCACCCAACAACGGATTATCCCGCGCAGTGAGCTGGAAGCGCGGCGCATCTTTCGCTGGAGCATTCCCGATGTGGTGATTGCGATGGGCCTGGCTGGACTCATCAATATGGCCATGCTCTACATGGCAGCAGCAACCTTCTTTGTGCATGGAGAAAGTCAAGTGGCCGATCTCAACACTGCCTACCAGACTCTCACGCCTCTGCTTGGTGGGGCCGCCAGTTTTGTCTTTGCGATCTCGCTACTGGCTTCCGGCCTCTCCAGTTCGACCGTTGGCACAATGGCAGGACAGGTGATCATGCAGGGGTTTGTGGGCTTCACTATTCCCATCTGGGTGCGGCGTCTGGTGACGATGATCCCTGCCGTGATTGTTGCCGCGATTGGCTTGAATCCGACCAGCACGCTGGTGATTAGCCAGGTCGTCTTGAGTTTCGTTCTGCCTCTGCCGGTGATCACCTTGATCATGTTTACACGTCGTCGCGATCTAATGGGCACCCTGGTGAATAAGGCGATCACCACCTGGGCGGCAATCGCCTGTAGCGCGGTCATTCTCGGTCTGAATATCTGGCTGCTATACTCGACCTTTGCCCCGCTCTTTGGCTGGTGGCTGCCCAGCTAGCGCGAGGACTGACATTTACTCATAACTGGTGGTGCAGGGGCAAATCCTCTGCACCACCAGTTATGAGTAAATGCTAGATGAGGGAAACAAATGGTTCAATGGTTCGGCAGCATATTGCCCTCATTCAAAGTCTAAGGTAGAATATCTGCACATGATAAAACCGCTTAATAGGAAAATAGAATGATCACATCAACCACGCTCTCCGCCCACTTAGCGCGAATATATGAACTACTCATTGCCACCTATGACGAACCCAAAAACGAACCAGATTATGATCCACTTGGGGGCCTCATAGGCACCATCCTTTCACAGCACACATCCGATATCAATTCGGATCGTGCTTACCAACAACTGATCACCACATTTCCGACATGGGAAGAGGTACGTGATGCACCTACTCACCTGTTAGCGCAGGCTATCCGTTCCGGTGGACTCGCAAATATCAAGGCTCGACGTATCCAGGACGCTTTACACATTTTGTCAGAACAACAACAGGCGCAAGGAGGCACAAAGTCACTCTCAGACTACCTCTACGACGAATTGACAAAAAAGACCCCTGAAGAGGCCTGGCATTACCTGCGCAGCATTCCAGGAGTGGGACCAAAAACGGCCGCGTGTGTTCTGATGTTTAACATGGATAGGCCTGTCATGCCAATTGATACGCACGTTCATCGCGTCAGTAAACGCCTCGGACTGATTGGACCCAAAGTAAGTGCTGATCAAGCGCACGAAATTTTCGCCAAAATCACGCCGTCACTATGGATATTTCCTTTGCATGTAAACCTCATACGGCATGGA
>JBKPAZ010000300.1:0-5984 GCA_046726655.1 Chloroflexota bacterium | reverse complement strand
CTTTATGGACGGTGCTGCTAGCTCTTGAAACAGGTCGTTCCTTTCAGCATACCAGGCAATATGACAGATCTGGTCACCTTGATTCCTACTTGACCTGGCTGCACGAACTTGCTTCAAGCGTTCTCCTCGGACTAGCAAGGTTACAGGGAAGGGTTGTGAATGACGCCAATGAAGAGCAGCCGGGCTGGATTCGCTCACATCGTATTGAACAGGAGTGGTTCCTGGCTGATTATTTCCAAGCGTGTAACACCCAGGCATGGACTGCAGCAGCAGTGCTCTACTTTACATCAATGCTCCTGGACGGATGAGACGCATATCTAAGGTAGGAGATCGAGCCTTTCTGGTTACTCGATAATCAAAGCTTCAGCCTCAATTTCCACCAGCATATCAGGTGAAATCAAGCGCCTGACCTCTATCATGCTGGTGGCAGGTCGAATCTCACTAAAGAACTCACCGTGGGCTTTGCCGATTTGCTGCCAGTCGTCGATGTTTGTGACGTACATGCGTGTACGGACAACGTCCTTCAGGCTAGCGCCTGCTCTTTGAAGTGCTGCTTCGATGTTTTTGAGGATTTGAACTGTTTGCTCATAGGGGTCTCCTACGCCGACGATCCGGCCATCAGCGTCTGTGCCGGTTGTGCCAGCTACGTGCACCGTGTTTCCTACGCGGACGGCACGCGAGTAGCCGACGATGGGCTCCCAGGGAGTGCCTGTCGAAATGTTTTGGCGTTGCATGAATCCTTTCCCTCCGAAGATTCGATCACTTTATAGATTTTGTGTCAACTAACATCAAAATAGAAGATAGAGCTCGCACTCGTTCATCGTATGTATGGGCGTCACTCATCAATAATACCTCACTCTTATGTTGCTTTCCATACACCATTGTAGCAGATACTACTCATTAAAGGGCTTCGCCCAATGATGTGCTTTTTGCACCAGCGCGCAAAAATAGTGTGTTTTGAAGTTGCATTTCCGATCTCTGCTAGCTATACTAGGAGCAAAGATTGACATGCTTTCCGTGAGGAAACACGAACGGTGAGAAACCTGCCAGGTCTTGGACCCTGGCACAATCACTCGGAGCAAGAAATGAATCAACAAGTTGCCCTGACACGTCAAGCGCTCAAGACGCCGCGCGCCGCAGCGGTCGCAGGCATCATCTTTGCGGTGTTGTTCACGACCAGCATCGTGCTCATCCGGCTCGCCATCCCCGAAGAATTGGGTGGGACGAATACTGCCACATGGCTCCAGGGGAACACGTCAACGGTGACGCTGGCGCTAACGTTGGTGCCTTTTGCTGGTATTGCATTCCTGTGGTTCATAGGCGTGGTGCGCGATCGCCTGGGAAAATTCGAAGACCAATTCTTTTCGACCGTCTTCTTTGGCAGCGGGTTACTGTTTCTGGCGATGGTGTTTGCCTCCGCTGCGATCGCGGGCGGTATCCTTGCCAGCTCTGCCATCGCAGCGGACACGTTGACGAAGAGCGGCGTCATTCTCTTTGGGCGCGCGATGATGTACACGATCATGAAAGTGTATGCCATTCGCATGGCGGGCGTGTTCATGATTGCGTTGGCCACCATCTGGATTCGCACCCACGTGATGCCGCGCTTGTTTGTATTCCTCACCTACGCTCTGGCCTTGCTGCTGCTGGTGAGCAGCGACTTCACGTCCTGGTTGGTTCTGGTCTTTCCGGCATGGGTGTTTGTGATTAGCATATTCATCCTGGTCGTCAGCCTGCGTGGTGAGCTAGCCGAAGCCGAGGGCGTGCTTGGCTCTAACGAATCATCATGAGCGGGATCGAACCAAAAATGAGGGAGCTATCAAGCCAACTCGCAAACGATATTTCTTGCGTCTGGATATTACACGCCGGTTTGGGCTTGGACACGCCCTTCTTTGATAGCAGCAAGCAGAGCTGCATGGTCGCGTTCGGCCTGGTCTGCATACGCCTCAGCGAATGAGGCAATGGCACGGTCGAACGTATCCCCGTTCCCCAGGTAGCCGCTGATCTGTGCCGGGTCACTGGTGCGAGCGTGCGCTCGCGCCAGGGTTGCCGCACATAACTCGACGTACGCGGTAAACCCTACCGGGACCATCGTCTCGATCTCCGCCGACAATTTCATGTCGCGCAACTGTCGTGCATAATAGTCCCTGCCATTGAACGTCGACCAGCCAAAGCTTGTTATAGAAAAGTTTGGTGTTCAGACTGATGAGTTGGTCACCAGGGTGATGGCCCCTTGCGGAGCCATCACCCTGCCCATGTGCATGAGCACGAAAGGTCAGCTCGCTGCACTGTTACTCACGTATGAGCATCGCATGCGCTTCCCTTTCGTGATGAATGCTCACCTCCCCACTGACATCCACGACCACCCGCTTGACCGTACCGGTGAACGGCCAGGGATACTCGCCCGGATAGTCCCCCGTGACCGGCTCGCCACCATCGCGTCCCACGTTTAGCCCCTCGCCAGCAATCGAGAACTTACCTGGCTGGGCCATCATCTTCATCTCGCCCACCTTCTCATCGTTGATGTAGATGGCCAGCGTCCCGTTGGCGACGTGCGGTGGGTTCTCTCCCTCCTTGGTGAAGATGGCCGAAAGCGTCGAGGCCCCTGCCAGTACCGGCTTGCTAGAACTAATCTTTTGCTCGATGTCGCCGAGCCAGTTGTAGACGTAATGCAGCTTGCCATCCTTCATGTAGAGGGCATGCCCGCCAAAACGGCTCCCATGGGCGAAGATCACCCCCTCGGCACCACCGGCTGGAATCTCGACTTCGGCTCTGATCGAGTAAGAGCGGTTGCGGATATTGACCGCCTGGGACTCGGGTACCTCAGCCGTGTCCGGGTAGTAGACATAGCGGTCGCGCGGGGTGGTCATTTGCGGACGAGGGGTGGTCAGAATTTCAACTGCCGAGCGGTCATCGAGGGGAAATCCCTGATATTTGCCCGCCTCGAAGAACCACTGATTGATCAGCTCCTGGAGCTTGTCCGGATGCTGTGCGGCGAGATTGTGGCTCTCTGAGCGATCCTCGACGGTATTGTAGAGTTCCCAGGTATCCTTCTCGTAGTTACCCCAACCTGCGATCGTCGGGTGCGTCGTGACCGCCTTCCAGCCCTGGTGCCAGATGCCACGCGACCCGAGCATCGAGTAGAACTGGGTCTGCCTGGTTGAGGGTGCCTGCGCATCGTCAAAGCTCGAGCGCATACTGACACCCTCGATGGGGCGCTGGGTATAGCCCTTGACCACCTCCGGTGCTTCGACCCCTACGACATCGAGGATCGTCGGCACGATGTCGATGGCATGGTGGTACTGGTGGCGCACCTCGCCACGGCTCTTGATCCCTTTAGGCCAGGAGATCAGCAACGGGTCGCAGATGCCGCCGTTGTAGGTATAGCGTTTCCACATCTTGAACGGCGTGTTGAACGCCATCGCCCAGCCGGTAGGGTAATGGTTATACGTCAAGGGGCTGCCCAGCACGTCCAGGTACTTGAAGTTCTCCTCCAGGCTATCAGGAACGCCGTTGGCTATTTTGTTCTCGTTGACCGAACCATTAGGACCGCCTTCACCACTGGCGCCGTTATCGGAGATGACAATGATGAGCGTATTGTCGAGCTGGCCCGACTCTTCCAGAAAGTCGATGATGCGGCCGATCTGGTGATCGGTGTAGCTGAGGAAGCCCGCGTACACCTCGGCCATGCGCCGGTACAACTGCTTTTCGTTCTCCGACAGCGCATCCCACGGCTTCACATAATCTAATGGGGGGAATGGCACGCCGGTGGGGCTTTTCGTATCGGCCGAAGTGCCAATCGGGTTGATCGGCGACAGTGTGGTATTCTCCGGCACGATACCCATTTGCTTCTGGCGCTCGAGCACGAGCTCACGGTAGCGCTCATAGCCCATGTCAAATTTGCCCTTGTACTTGTCCGCCCACTCTTTGGGCGCGTGATGCGGGGCATGGGCAGCGCCGGGGCAGAAGTACATGAAAAAGGGCCGATCGGGAGCGATGGCCTTGGCGTCTTTAATGAACTCCAGGGCCTTGTCCGCCAGATCCCTCGACAGGTGGTAGCCCTTTTCCGATCCATCCTCAGTTGGACTGCCGGGCTGCTCGACCGGGTGGTTATCATGCACCAGGTCTGGATACCAGTTGTTGGTCTCGGCGCCCAGGAAGCCGTAGAAGCGCTCGAAGCCGCGTCCCACGGGCCAGTTGCGCTTGCTTGAGGCCATGTTCATCTCATCCTCGGCGCACAGATGCCACTTGCCGAGCATGTAGGTGTTGAAGCCACTCTCGCCCAGCACCTCAGCGACGGTCGCACACTCGAACGGGATATGGCCGTTGGCGTTAGGAAAGCCGATCGCCGCCTCTGAAATACAGGCCATGCCGTTGGAGGTATGGTTTCGCCCGGTCATCAAGCAGGCGCGTGTCGGCGAGCACAGCGCTGTGGTGTGCATGTTCGTGTAGGTGAGACCACCCTGCGCCAGGCGGTTCATAGTGGGGGTTTCGATGAGCCCGCCCCACGGCTCCATGGCAGCAAAGCCCACGTCATCCCAGACAATGAAGAGCACATTGGGCGCGCCTTCTGGCGCCGTGGGCTGCAGGTAAGGCTCCCAGTCGGGCTTGGAGTCGCGGATATCCAGGTTGACGACGCCCTGAAATGGTTTGGTCATGGTTCGTTCTCCTTTTGAGTTTGTTACACTGTTGGACTACGATAGTCAGATTCAAATGTCCCTGCGTCTTGCTCACTATTGCCTTGCCATAACCAGGCGCAGCTCGGCTTCGGAGTCCTTGATCAGGTCTCCGCTGACATCCACCGTCACTCCGTAGATCTTGCCGGTAAACTTGAACGGCGACGAGTACTCGGGCGTGACAGGCAAGCCGGGATTGGCGCCACAGGTCAAGCCTCCCGGGTTGAAGACGAGCGGCACCGTGACGGGGATATCTGCATCTCCGACCAGTTTGCCATCGATGTAGAGCTGGCCTCGCCCCGGCGTGCCTTTACCCTTCGCAATGTCCGGCTTGCCAGTCACTTCGAACTCGAAGCGCAACTGGTGGCGACCCTCCGGCACCGGCTCCGTCGATTCGACGTAATAGATTTCCCGGCTCACGTAGTTGTGGGTATACTTCAGCTTGCCGTCCTTGATATAGAACCCATAGCCACCCGCACCGGTGCCCTGGCAGAGTAAGACGCCCTCCGCGCCGCCTGTCGGGATCTCGACATCCGCGGTGATGCTGTGCGGGCGGTTGAGCACATGCACCGAGGCGAACCACGGCACCGTCTGCGTGTCCGGGTAGTAAGTGTAGCTGGTACGCGCCTGCACGAGTTGCGGACGCTCCTGGGCGAACCGCTGCAGACCACTTCCGTCAATGGGCAGCACTTTGTATTTGCCTGCTTCGACGTACCAGGTCGCGATCATGTTGATCACCCGCTCGCGATTGGAAGCCTCGACATTGTGGTTCTCAGCGACGTCCTCGGCCACATGGTAGAGTTCCCACCCATGGGCGTCTAACTCAGCGAGCGTCTCGGCTGAGATGGGCGAGCCCAAGGGTTTACCCGCTTCGACAAATGAAGGGCCAGGCCAGGGACACACCGCCCGCCAGCCATCGTGGTACAATGAGCGATGGCCGAACATCTCAAAGTACTGGGTGATATGGCTGGTAGGCGAGTTAGCATCATTGAAGCTCTGGGCGAAACTGACACCCTCGATGGGCGACTGCGTGACACCCTTGATGACCGCTGGCGGCTCAATGCCCAGCGCGTCCAGCACGGTCGGCACCATGTCGATGGCGTGGGCGTACTGCGTGCGGATTTCGCCCCTGTTCTGGATAACCTTGGGCCAGTGGACAATGAACGGGTCGCTGACGCCACCGCGATAGGTCTCGCGCTTCCAACGACGGAACGGCGTGTCGCCCGCCCAGGTCCAGCCCCAGGCGTAGTGATTGAAGGTCTCTGGCCCACCCAGCTTGTCTAGCTTCGCCAGGCTCTCCTCGATCGACTC
>JBKPAZ010000299.1:0-5247 GCA_046726655.1 Chloroflexota bacterium | reverse complement strand
GTCGATGGTGCCGGCCTGGAAGTCCTTGAGGATCGTATCCTGATTGGTCACAACACGGAACACGATCTTATCGAGGTACGGCAAGCCCTGGGAAGCAAGGTAATAGTTGGGGTTGCGCACCACGGTGTAGTGATCGCCCGGCACACTCTCGCTCAGCATGAAAGGGCCACTGGCAACCGAGGGGTCCAGGTTCTGCTTGGAGGTCAGGATCTGATTGGGCGCGATCGAGCTGTAGATGTGGGCGGCCATCGGGGCAACGATGCCATCGGTCCAGATCGACAGGAACGGCGAGAAGGGCTGGCTCAAGTGGAAGGTGATTGACAGGTCGTCGTTGGAGACCGTGGCCGACTGGATCAGGTTGAAGCCAGTGGTGCTGGCCGGCGTGAATTTGGGGTTGGTCCATAGCCGCCAGGTGAAATCCACGTCACGAGCATCCAGCGGCTGGCCATCGGACCACTTGAGGCCTGGGCGCAGGTGGAATGTCCAGGTTTTGAGGTCGGAGCTGACATCGCCGTTGGCCACGCCAGGCAGGCGCGTCACAAGGCCAGCTGTGATATCGCCCTTGACATCGCCGTTGAAGAGCGGGGCATAGATCGTCGTATCGACCAGGTCCGCGAAGGTTTCCGACGAGCCATTCGGGATCAGGGAGCTGGGCTCCTCGAACAGGTCATCGGTCCACACGCCGCCACGATGGGGGGTCGTACTCGCGCCGGTCGTGGGGGTGGATGGGGCGCCGCAGGCGCTCAGGATGAGCACGAGCAGCGCGACGAGCGAGAAGGACATCATGAGTAAACGCGTTCTGGGTCTTTTGCGCATCGTTTCCTCCTTGGATGAAAGATCAAGAGTATCTTCGTCATGCTAACCTGTAAGGTCACTCGGAAATGCTTTGTGCGAGCAAGTTTCTATGCTTGCTCGTGACGTGATCAAGGGGCGTGCTTTTCCGGCTTATACTCACGCCAGGTTATGAGACTACACACATCATAGCTGGAAGATCCGCTATTCAAAGCGGAAACGGGAGCAGAGTGCGCGGAAAAAAGTGGAAAATGTGCGGAAAACGATGCGGGTATTGTCCGTATAGAGGCAATGGAGAAGGCAGACCTGTGTGATATACTTTTGTAGTCTTTTCTTATCTCATAGAGAGCACAGGCAAAGGAGCATATACATGGCTGTGTCACATCTGTCGGAAGATGAGCAGACACTTATAGAAGCGATTCGAGAGATAGCGCGGGAGCGCGTGGCGCCACGCCTGCTGGTCTACAATGCGGCAGAGATGATCGATCTTGGAGGTGCCAAATTTCAGTAAATACTCTTCGATGGCGAAGATGTACGCCTCAGATGTGGCGATGGAGGTCACCGGTGATGCTGTTCAGATCCTGGGTGGCTACGGGTATATGAAGGAGTATCCTGCCGAGCGTATGATGCGCGATGCCAAGATCACGCAGATATACGAGGGGACGAACCAGATCCAGCGCCTGGTCATCGCCCGCGCGCTATTAGGATAGATACAGGCTTACGCTATGCCATCGATTTCATTTGATCGAGTTGCTCACGCTTATGATGCTACGCGAGGCTATCCTCCAGGCGTAGATCGCCAAATAGCAAAGGCGATTGCCGATATGGTCAATGCCAAACCAGAAACCCCTTTTATGGAGGCCGGTGTTGGGACAGGTCGTATTGCGTTTCCCCTGGCATCGCTGGGTCATAATTATACCGGTATAGATATTTCCGAAAAAATGGTCAAGCAACTTGCTACGAAACTGTTAGAAAATGGCTGGCAGGAGTATGAGCAAGCATGGGGATCTCTGCCGGACGAAAAGGGCGCAGGCGTTCATGCAGTCTGGCGCTTTAGAGGAACAGCGAAACATGCTTCAATGCGGCTGGTTCTGTCGGATATGACCGCTTTGCCTTTTCGCCAAGCCTCCTTTGAGGTCGTGCTGGCAGTGCATGTCTTTCACCTGGTAGATGGTTGGCAGCAAGCCATGCGAGAGGTACTGAGCGTGCTTCGTCCGGGCGGCGCGTTTCTCCATTGCTGGGATGAGTTTGTTAATGTAGAGGCATGGCCTGTTGGGGAGACATGGGGAAAGATCATCCGTGAGCTTGGAGGCGATGCCAAGCGGCCTGGTGCGAGTGCTCGCTCCGAGGTTACAGAATGGTTAAAAAGCCAGGGATTGCGGCCGCAAGAAATACCCGTAGTGCAGTGGGAGGTAACGCAGACGCCTCGTGAGGCGGTAGAACAAGTCACCAGGCGACTCTGGTCTAGCACATGGGTTGTGCCAGATGACCTTTTTGCTGCTTCGGGAGTGCGCTTAGAGAGTTGGGCGAAGGACTATTTTGGCGCCGACATGGACACTTCATTTAAGGGTGTCCGTCAGTTCGTAATTTGTAAAACAGAGGTATGAATCTATGCGCGAGATTACAATTTTTAGCGGGACGGCACATCCTGAACTGGCTCTAGAAGTATGTGAATGTCTGGGGGCGCCTCTGTCCCCGATTACGATTCGCCACTTCAGCAATGATTGCTTATATGTGCAACTGAATGCCAATTGTCGTGAAAGCGATGTGTTTTTGATCCAGCCGCTGGTGCCACCTGTGCAAGAGCACCTGGTGGAACTGCTCTTTATGCTTGATGCAGCGCGAGGTGCTTCAGCGGCGCGCACAACGGCGGTTATTCCCTATTATTCGTACGCGCGCTCGGACAAAAAAGACGCGCCGCGCATCTCCATTGCAGGAAGGCTGGTTGCTGATTTGCTGGCAACCGCCGGGGCTAATCGCGTACTCACAATGACGCTGCACGCGGCACAGGTGCATGGCTTCTTTAGCGTGCCGACAGATCACTTGAACGCGCTTAACGTGCTGGCAAACCATTTTCGAGGTCGTGACTTGACGAATACTGTCGTAGTTGCCCCAGACCTGGGTAATGCCAAGTCGGCCTCCCATTTTGCGCGTCTGCTGAGGTTGCCGGTCGCGGCAGGCAGCAAGCAGCGTTTGAGCGACGAAAAAGTGATCATTGAAGCCATTGTTGGTGATGTGGAGGGGAAAAATGTGATCATGATCGATGATGAGATTGCAAACGGCGGCACAGTGCTAGAAATGTTGAAACATTTGCGCGAGCATCATATTGGTCGTGTTACAGTTGTCACCACGCATGGGCTGTTCACTGACAATGCTATCGAGTGCCTGGGTTCGCAGCCAGATATTGAAGAGATTGTGACGACCAACACTGTTCCAATACCACCTGAAAAACGTCTGCCCACTCTGCATATCCTCTCGGTGGCTCCCTTGTTCGCCGAGGCGATTCAACGTATCCATAATGGTGAGTCGATTAGCAGCCTGTTTGCCGATACGATGTAACTCTCGGTAGCAGGGAAGCAATATTATAGTTGGTTTCAACATTGACAATTCAATAGCTGAACTTTACACTTCAACTTAGAGCAAGCGCTCGATGCAAACTCTGTTTCTAGCATTGGTTGCTGTTGTGGGGATCAGCGTACCAATAAAACCTTCGATGCTCGCATTCCACCGTATTTTCAACTGGCATACTGGTTTTCAAACTACGCTATTCCACAGGCACATCGGACATTGCCGGCAAGATTACTCATTTACTTCATTCAAAGGAGGTCAGTGACCCAGTCCCCTGAAAGGGGACGGGCTTGTATGCGGGGGTGAGTTCTGCCTGTCCTGTGCAAGTTCTTACTGACTAGCCTGAGCACGTGTAAACGTGCTACGTTCGAAAGGTCACGAGACCTTGCAATGCTTGCTCTAGTTGCAGGCTCTCTCGTCGGTGATTAAATGGTCTGATGGGTAGGAACTGTGTTGCCGACACGACAAGCCTTTTGAACCTTGGCGAAGAGCGCCTTACTTCTGTGCGGAGAAGGGCTTCAGCTTGTTTGAGGCCACCCGAGAGTTAGACCGCATTTCTGGCTCTCCCTCGCTACGTGGGTTGATTTGAACAGGGACCGCTGCGGCGGCCTTTCTTTCCTCCCCTAGCCGTGATTGGCATAGGGGTCTCCAGAAAGGAGTTTTGATGAAGAAGTCTCTCGTTTTCACTGGGCTCGTCTCACTTTTAGTGGGAGTATTGGCAGGTGTGTTCTTTACCCTGCATACTACGACTCCAACTGCACAGGCAAATGGTCAGAGAGTGATTCACGTTGTTGAGCATGCCATTACGGACACGGTGCAGGAGTTTCATCCACCCAATATGTCTCTAGGCGACGTTCTTGGGTTCCATAATCCTGTCTTCAATTCAGCCAATTCAAAACAGGTTGGAACAGACAATGGGCAATGTACTCGCACTGTTGCTACTGGCAAGACGGAATGGGAGTGCTTCTGGACAACTTTCATTGCTCAGGGACAGATCACAGTCGAAGGGCCATTTTTTGATGATGGCACAGATACAACTCTTACCATTACTGGTGGGACCGGCGTCTTTGTAGAAGCGCATGGATCGATGTTGTTGCATGCACGTGGCAATCCGGTAGGATCGGAATTCGACTTTATCTTCACGCTCGCTGACTAGACGTTGTCAAGCGCTAGAGTCTGATCATCGAGAATATGGACCAAACTATGCGGGGGCGTGATTCATTGCGCGTCGATGCATCTGCCTACACTGTTATGGAGCGGTGCGAGATACTGGCCAGCTTCAGCGAGGAGCCTGACCGTCTTACGCGTCGTTTCGCTACGCAGCCAATGCGGCAGGCCAATGAGGCTGTTGCTGCGTGGATGCATGCTGCTGGCATGAGTGTCGAACGAGACAAAATCGGCAATCTGATCGGACGCTACGAAGCGAGCCTGGCAAGTGCGAAAACGTTGCTTCTCGGTTCACATCTGGACACGGTACGCGATGCGGGCAAGTACGATGGTCCTCTCGGTGTGATGGTTGCGCTTGCCTGTATTGAGCGACTGCACGCCCGCCAGGAGCGTCTACCATTTGCTATAGAGGTACTGGCTTTTGCAGATGAGGAAGGTTTGCGTTATAACAGCTCCTACTTAGGAAGCAAATTCATGTCAGGTACTTTAGATCCGAAAGCGCTACATCTAACTGACACCGACGGCATCACAATGACTGAGGCGATTCGCGTGTTTGGCGGCGATCCCGATCCAGATGCTTTGCGAATCGCTCGATGGCACCGCGAAGAACTGCTGGGCTACTGTGAAGTCCACATTGAGCAGGGGCCAGTTCTCGAAGCCCGTAATCTCCCGGTTGGTGTTGTGTCGGCTATCGCGGGACAGAATCGTATCAGCGTAAGT
>JBKPAZ010000298.1:0-11295 GCA_046726655.1 Chloroflexota bacterium | reverse complement strand
TCCAACAACTCATGTTGACTGACTAAGCGTTCAAATGTTTCCTGGCTGACGAAATGATAGGGGTTACCCTCACTTTCACCCGGACGTGGAGCTCGAGTCGTTATAGACGGGACCACGTAAAAATCCATGCCTTGTTGCTTGAGCGTGTTAATAACTGTGTCTTTCCCCGTCCCTGAAGGTGCCGAAAGCACGAAGAGGAGTCCCTGACGAGTTGAGGACTGCGCGGATGCGGGTCGCTGCTGTTGGGACACAAAAAGCTCCGTCTCAAGTTGCATGCCGTTTTCCTACGTCACTGGATTAGGGAAGGTTAGTGTACGAATAGGCCACACTTTGTTATACTATAGGAACTACCCTTGACAGTATTGTACAACACGCACAAGCACCTTTGTAAGTAGATAGTGGAAGGTCGTACATATGCATATCGATGCCGTCACTCTCGCAGCTATCGCTGATGAATGGCGCCTGCTGCTGACCAGCGCGCGTATTGATACCATTATACAGCCAACCGCGCACTCCATTGCAATACAATGCTATGCGCCAGCGCCACAAGAAGGGGAAGGTGGAAAGAATCGCTGGCTCTACCTCTCTGCGCATGCTCAGTTAGCACGGGTGCATCTCACAGCGATCAAACCTTCCAGGATAGTAAGCGAACCTCCTGCATTTGTAATGTTACTGCGTAAATACCTCGAGGGCGCTCGCATTCGAGCAATTCAGCAACCACGTTGGGAGCGAGTTATAGAAATTATTGCTGGTCATTCTGGCTCTTCGAATCCTGAGGGGCATAGCAGCTATCACCTGCTTATTGAACTGATGGGACGCATGAGCAATATCATCCTGTGCAATGATGATGGGCTGATTCTCGGCAGCCTCAAACATGTAGGCGCTGAGGTGAATCGCTATCGTGTCATAGAAGCGAATGCCCAGTATGTTCCACCGCCTCCGCAACAACGCATGGCTGCAGGCCAATCTGTACCTCGATTGGAGCCTACAGCGATCACAGCTGCTCAACTGGCTCAGTGCGAGAAAGAGGATGCGGACCTCTCACAGGGATTACAGCCGCAGACCAAAAGAAAACAGACAAAGATACAAGAGCCAAAACTGTGGCAACTATTGACCAGGAATCTTCTTGGCTTCAGCCCATTATTAGCTCGTGAAGCCGTCTACCGTACCACTGGTGAAATAGAATCGCCGCTCATTACTGGTGAAGCCATTTGGGAAGAACTGGCATGGAATGTACGCGAACTGGCTGCCCTGTTTGATACACATGCATGGAAACCCCAACTCGTCGAGCGTGTCGAGGACCCCGGTGAAATGCAATCAACCTTTTCACGCCCCGCCCCCGTAGCCTTTGCTCCCTATATCCTGGAGCAATACGCTGAATTGCCCGGTATGCGCATACGGGAATCTGCATCGATCAACGTGTTGATTGACGAGTTTTATGCTGGTGCTGAGTGGCGCGATGCGATGGAAAGCGTACGGACTCCTGTGAGAAAAGTCTTACAGACACAACTCGAGCGCTGCAAACGCAAATCAGAATTGCTACAACGAGACTTGACTGTCTCGGAAGAAGCCAGTCGCTATCGTCTACAGGCTGAACTGCTGCTAGCCTATCAACACGAAGTGAAGCAAGGCCAGAGTAGTGTTGTGTTGCAAAACTTCTTTGAAGATGAAGCCAGCCCATCAGAGGTGACCGTCCCGCTTGATCCACGCTTCGACGCCGTTGGCAACGCCAATCGCCTCTTCCACAAATATCACAAGTTGCGCCGCGCGCTAGCCCTTGTCCCCGGTCAGATCGCACAAAATGCGACCGAACTGGCAACGATTGAGCAGTTTCTAGCCGATCTGATGTTAGCTGATACTCCCGCCGAGGTGTCCCTGGTTAAAGCCGAGGTGCAGAGCGCCGGGTACATGCGTAGCGCTAAAGCTGTTGTAGGCTCAGTTGCAGGCGCGCGGAAGCAGTCACACAAAGGTAAGAGTGGCAAACAGAGTAAAGGGAAGCCACTCCCACCTGGCGGTGGCGTCCCCTTGTATATTCAGAGCCGTGATGGATTGACCATCTTAATTGGCAAGAACAGTCGCCAAAACGAAGAAGTGACATTCCACCAGGCCGCCGCTAATGACACCTGGCTGCATGCGCGGGGCGTGCCTGGCGCACATGTCATCATCAAAGCGGGAGGTCGCGACATCCCTCGAAGCACTCTTGAGCAGGCTGCAAGCCTGGCCGCCTATTATAGCCAGGCGCGTGGAAGCACCAGCGTGCCTGTCGATTATACTTTGCAACGACACGTGCGGCATATGAAAGGCGGAGGCCCTGGTATGGTTATCTATGAGCGTGAAAAAACTATGTACGCGGAGCCTGAATCCTTACAATAATAGAGGCCGTTGTTGGCGAATGACGTAAATGGTTGAAGTATGCGTAGTATTCACCAAATGTGAGGGCACTCGCTCGCTCAAGCGATCGATTGAAGTATGCTCTGCATATCCGTTGCTGTCTCCGCTTCCAGTAGCTCATGAGATAGTTGTTGCCAATGTTCAAGAGTATGTTTATGCAGTGCTGCTTTGACATTTACAATAGCAGGTGGACTCATGCTTAATTCTTGCACCCCCAGACCAACCAGAAGTGGCCCGATGCGTGGATCAGCCGCCAACTCTCCGCAGAGAGCAACCAGTTTGCCATGCTCCACACCTGCGCGAACCACACGCTCGATTAATCGCCAGACTGCCGGCTCTAACATGCCGAACATACCTGATACACGAGAGTTGGTACGGTCGGCAGCCATCGTATATTGGAAGAGATCATTTGCTCCGATACTAAAAAAATCGACTTCATGGGCCAGCACATCTGCCATTACAGCAGCAGCAGGTGTTTCAATCATAATACCTACCTGCGTGTTTGCTGGAAGCACTATGCCCTCATTTTTAAGTTCATTCTGAACGCTAGTGTATATCGCACGCAGTCGACGCACCTCTTCTAAGGTAGCAACCATTGGGAACATGATGTGCAATTGTACGCCAGCTTCAATACCTGCTCGCAGGAGGGCACGTAGCTGTTGGCGTAAAAGTTCTTCATGGACGAGATGAATACGTGCTCCACGCAGTCCGAGGGCGGGGTTGGACTCCTGCAAAGCACCAATAAGCGGCTCCAGGGCTGGAAAGGGCTTATCGGCGCCAGCATCCAGTGTACGTGCTACGATGCTTTTACCTGCCAATGTTTGATCGGCAAAGGCGCGAAATAAAGCCACGTAGCTTTCAAACTGTTCATGCTCATCTGGAAAAACAGGACGCCCTCCAAATAGAAATTCTGTGCGTAACAGCCCGATACCCTCAGCGCCAGATTCTGCGGCGGCACGCGCACTCTCCACGTCGCCGACATTGGCAAATATCTGGACCTTGTAGCCATCAGCGGTTGAACCTGGCTGAGTGCGCCATAACGTACTGTTCAGAGAGCGGTGTAAATCGCGAGCTTGTTGCTGCTGAAGCATCACAGTACGTAACTCATCCTGTTGTTTGTCATCGGGATGTAGATATATCAATCCTTTAGAACCATCGATGGCAATTTGTTGACCATCATGCACTATTTCAAGTAAGTGAGGATCAAGACCAGCAACTGCAGGTATTTCTAATGCACGGGCAATAATGGCTGCGTGAGTCGTGGGACCACCCTGGACAGTGCAGATACCCAGCACGAACTCAGGTCGTAATTGGGCAGTGTCCGATGGTGTTAAATCCCTTGCCAGGAGAATTACTGGTTGTCTCAAACCATTCAAAACTTGTCCTTGCGCATGCTGGTCCGTTAATTGATTTAATGCTCGACTTACGGCATCGCGCATATCGACAGCACGACCAGCAATTAACGGATCATCAATGGTTTCAAGGGTAGTGGCATAGCGTTCACCTGCTTCGGCCAGGGCTCCTGCTGCATCAATATGCTCTGATTCTATAACTCGAAGTGCAGATTCGCCTAAAGCCGGGTCAAGCAACATCAAAGCCTGAGCATCAAATATGGCAGCATCAGCTTGACCAACTTTGCTTTGTAGCTCTATTGCTAAAGAACGAAGTGCTTGTGCTGCATTGTTCAACGCCTCACGTAGACGTTGCTGCTCCGAAGCGACCTGCTCCGCAGAGACAGGACGGCGCTTTACCGCGTTCAGGGAGATGGTGCCAGAAGCATAAATGAGTGCGGGACCTACTGCTATTCCTGCTGAAGCTGTAATGCCGCGCCAGGGTTCATCTGGTAGTTGAGGCCGATCAATCGGCGGTGTGCGCGATAAATCGGCACCTACTGTGGCAGGCCGATCAATCGGCGGTGTGCGCGATAAATCGGCACCTACATTTGATGGAGGGGCTGTTTCATAGAAGTTGACGCGTATCAGCTCACTCAGTGCTGCTATGGCTGCCTCTGCATCGTTTCCACTCGCACGAATGGTCATCGTATCACCTTGCCGCAAGCCAAGTGAGAGGACACCGATGATACTGGTGGCATCCGTCTCTTTCCCGTGTCCTGATGCGTGTATATTTGCCTGATAACGGGCCGCGGTCTGTACAAAGAGGCTAGCCGGACGAGCATGCAAACCTGTGGGGTTGGCCAAAGTCAATTGAACCTTAAGCGCTGAGGTCTCCTCCAGGGAAATGCACTCAGGAGGCGCTGAGGTCTCTCCAGGCACGTGCTCTGCAGGGGTCAGCGGTTTGAGCAACTGGAGTTGCGCGACGTTGGCCGTCTGCTCTGCTGCCTGCTGCACCTGTACCAAAGTACGTCCAAGTGAGGCTTCAAGGGCAGCAGCAACGGCGCCTTCCACCAGAGGAGCATAACTCAAGCGTATGCGCTCCCGCTGCTCATCGCTTAGCATTTCAAGCGCCATTTCAGCAGAGAGGATGGCACTTCCCAGGTCGAGCAGGACCAGAACCCCTTCTGGTCCATCGACAGATTGGATGGCTGCGAGGATTTTATCGACGGAGGTGCCTAACACATCATCGATAGCTCCACCGGCTGCGGCAAGGGGAGTTTTGCCTTGCGCCATCTGTTCCGCAAGTTCAGCAACACCATCAGCCAATCGGGAACTATGCGAAACAATTACTAAACCTACTGCCATTGACATAGCCTCCTATCAAATTCGGAACAAATGGAAATGGAATTCATCAAATCACATCCCCTCTCTGGAAGAAAAGACTTAGAAAGTTGTCTATAGTATCAGTACCTATGCGCAGGTATCAGCTAACGTTTTCAGTATTAACCAGCTAGAGGTTGCGCCCGGGTCTTGATGACCGATGCTGCGTTCACCCAGATAACTGGCACGCCCTTTCGTAGCAAGCATCGGAATAGTAGCTTTCATACCAGCTTCAGCGGCATCACTGGCACGCCTCATCATTTGTGAAAGTTCAAGACCCTGTGCTTGTGCTTCTTTTGCTGCTGTCAAAGCAGGCGTGAGTGCATCAACCATCGTCTTCTCACCTGGTTGTGCCTTACCCCTCGCTTTAATTCCCTCCAATGCCGCCTCTAACATACCGGTGTAGTCAGCTTCATAGAGCTCATTTTTCCCGGCGGTTGCCATACCGGCTCGCAGGAAGGCTGTACCATACAATGGACCGCTTGCACCACCAACTGTCGAAACCAGTGTAGTTCCAACCGTCTTTAGGATTGAGCCGATATCCATATTTGCTACAGTTGGCAGTTTATCAATCACAGCTTTAAAGCCACGGTCCATATTAATGCCGTGATCCGCATCGCCAATAGGGGAGTCAAGTTGGGTAAGATAATCACGATTTTCATGAAGAACCTGCGCTAATTGCTGTAACCAGTTTACCGTGTCCTCTGTCGTAATTGGCATGATTTCCTCCACAATAGGTAGGGGCGAACCTTGTGTTCACCCGTTCGTAGTACAAATAAACTTTGCGAGATTCCTGACATGGGCTTAAGTGTCTCTTTGAGGATGGAACTCCAGGAGATACTTTTCCATGAAAGGACTGGCGTCTATTGCCCAGCTTAGATACATTGTACTACGAAACATTTGGAGCGTAACAGGCTTCCAAAGATTGACATCTTTCAAAATGACTATTTAGCTCCTACAGGTAAACACAAGGGACTCCTGATTCATTACCCCGTTTACACGCCCCAACGTAGAGCTGGAGTATGTACAGGAGCATCCCAGTAACGGATCAATTCATCGTCTAGCCGTAACAGGGTAATGGAACAACCTGCCATTTCAAGAGATGTGATATAGCTACCGATGAGTGAGCGGGCGATAGTGATATCCCTGCCGCGCAGAATCCTGGCAAGTTCGTTAGCTACGATGTATAACTCGATCAACGGTGTGCCGCCCATGCCATTCACGAAAGCCAGTACGCGCTCACCTGCTTTCAGGCCAAGGTCTTCGATGACAGGATTAGCAAGCATTTCCGTTACTTGAGCAGCAGGGGCAAGTTTGACACGCCGGCGGCCCGGCTCTCCGTGAATGCCGATACCAATCTCCATCTCGTCATCGCCGAGCTCGAATGTCGGCTTACCCGCCGCGGGAACTGTGCAGGAGGTGAGAGCCATGCCCATACTGCGTCCATGGTCGTTCACTTTCTTAGCCAGCTCCGCTACTTGCGCCAGGGGAGCGCCCGTCTCAGCCAGGCCACCCACGATCTTCTCTAGCAATACTGTGACGCCGACTCCACGTCGTCCAGCGGTATAGAGGCTATTCTGTACTGCAACATCGTCATTTGTCACAACACTCGCTACCTCAATGCTCTCAGCCGCGGCCAATTCGGCTGCCATTTCAAAGTTCAGTACGTCACCGGTGTAGTTCTTGACAACATGCAGTACGCCCGCACCGCCATTCACGGCTCGAGTTGCTGCAAGCATCTGATCGGGCACGGGAGAGGTAAAGACCGCTCCAGGACAGGCCGCATCGAGCATGCCACGACCTACGAAGCCGCCGTGCATTGGCTCATGTCCGCTACCACCACCAGAGATCACGCCTACTTTGCCACGTACCGGAGCATCTTTCCGCACGACAATCTGGTTCTCGAAATCTACGCGGATCAGCTCCGGGTGTAGCGCCTCCATTCCCGCGAGAGCCTCTGTTACCACGCCCTCTACGCGGTTAATGAGTTTTTTCATGTCTGTCTCCTTCTTTCATCGCAAAGAAAATCTACGATCTTTAGACTTTTTCAACAGCCGATTTCTCGATGCCACCAAGCTCAGGTGTACTTGCTGTGACACGCGCGCGTTGCAAGAAGTCATAGGTGACAACACCTAAAACGCCTCCTAGCAGGGGCCCTACAAAATAGACAAGTAAGTGGGAAAGGTCGTATGTGCCACCTAGCACGACTTGTACAACCGCAGGCCCAAAGGCACGTGCCGGGTTGAGAGCTACATTGGTAATTGGGCCAAAGGCAAAAATTTCACCGGCGACCATCAGGCCAATGATTAAACCGGCCCAACCAGAGGGCGCTCGGCCGTCGACAGCCGTTCCCATTACAACCAGCAGCAGGAAAAAGGTACCAATCGTCTCCATAGCGATGGCGACAATCCAACCACCGGTTGTTCCATAGAGGTTTAGCGCTGTTCCGAAATTCGTAGCGCCAAGTCCTGGTCCTTGTGCTGCTTGTGTCCAACCAAAGGAGAACGCAATGACCACGGCGCCCAAAATTCCACCTATGAATTGCGCAATCCAGTAAACCCCTGCTTCACCCCAACCGATGCGACGGGTAACAGCAAACGAGAAGGTAACCGCGGGATTAATGTGACAGCCAGAGATGTGACCAATGGTGTAGATCATAGCCGCGATTGCAAATGCGAACGCCAGAGCAATCATACCAAGCTCGGCCATTGAGAATGGCAGTGGTACTTTGCCGGCACTGAGAAAATTTGTCACTGTAATAGAGCCTGCACCAATCCATACGAGGAAGGCGACTCCTAGCATTTCAGCTACAAATTTCTGAGTTAGATTCGGTGTTCTGTCCATATCATAGTGGTCTGCTATAACGTGCAGACACCCTCCTTTCGAGTAGGTAACTTTCGGCACAACAAACAATTTCATCTGTAACGTAATCCCAAAAGTACAGGTCCCTTAACGGGAAAATCAGCGTTAATTCACCTCCTCTCCTGGCTTGATCTTTTACATAAAGCAAGGTTCAATTGTGAAGAAGAGTCCTTGACCATTTATGCACATTAACTTATTCATGCGGACACCATACCATCCACTGAGGGCCGATCAATCGGCGGTGGGCACGGTAAACCGGCCCCTACTTGAGGGGTGTCTGCTTTATTTCGTTAATCTGCATGAACAGTCACACCGTGTCACCCTGAGCACATTCGCTTCGCTCAGTGTAAACTCCGCGAAGGGTCTGTCGCGGCGGGCAGCGAGATGCTTCGCTGCGCTCAGCATGACAGGGCCAGACCTTTCTGTTACTGAGGAACTATCACATTCATTTGAACCATGCCTGACTGGCGAAATACTCCTACTAACTACATAGCAATATTCATGCCAAAGCTGTGTGATGAAATAAGAATACTGAATTGTCTGCTAGCATCAAATGGGCCTGAGAAGAAGCACGAAACCATTTTGCGATATGAGAAAAAGTCGTGAAATTTGGTGGATTGTGTAAAGAAGCTCAGGGGACATGCAAGTAGAAATGTTGCAACATACGTGTTTCAATAATGAAACAAATTATTGCTTCGTATCTTTTCCCTCGATCAGGCCATATTTCACCATTTTTCTCCACAGCGTCGTACGACTGATACCAAGTAAAGCGGCAGTACGAGTGATTTGACCACCGCTTGCCTCCCAGGCCTGCATGATGGCCTGCATCTCAGCGTTCATGCTCTGTTCTTTCAGCGCTCCACCCTTTTGGGTTACTGCGGGTTGTACCTGGTGAACCCCATCCAGGCTTTTTTGAACTTGCAGAGATCCACCGGAATCACGAACAATGTCTGATTGCTTATATTCTGGCGCTGGTTGCACGTCGATAGGGAGATCAGCGACCGTGATAGTAGTTCCTGGCATGAGATAGGTCACACGTTCGAGCATATTTTCAAGTTCACGCACATTCCCAGGCCAGCTATATTGATAGAGCACTGTCAACGCTTCTGGTGTAATCGTAAATGAACGACCTAGAGTGCGACTCTGTCGCAGCAAGAAATGTTGAATAAGCAACGGCAAATCATCAACGCGATCTCTCAGGGAGGGAATGTTAATGGCTAATACGTTTAAACGATAATAGAGATCAGAGCGGAAGTTACCCCGCATCGCCTCTTCCCGTAGATCTTTATGGGTGGCGACGATGATACGCACATCGGCAGGGATAACCCGGTGGCCTCCGATACGGACAATGGTGTGCGTTTCGATAGCCCGGAGCAAGGTCGTTTGCAGGTCAAGGGGCATATCGCCAATTTCATCAAGAAAGAGCGTACCCCCATGTGCTTGCTCAAACTTGCCCGGACGCCCCTGCCGGTCAGCGCCCGTGAACGAACCACCTTCATACCCAAATAGCTCTGTGTTAATCAGCTCGCGTGGGATGGCGGCACAGTTGATCGCCACGAATGGACCATCAGTACGCGCACTGCTGGTGTGGATGCTCTGAGCAAAAATTTCTTTGCCTGTCCCGGTTTCACCGTGCAGCAGGACGATAGCATTACTATTCGATGCCAGCCTCGCCAGCCGCAATGCTTCTTTCAGTGCCGGACTCTCACCCACCACGTTAGCAAACGTCAGGCGAGCACGAGCGCCCGTCATTCGATGGACGAGTTTCTGCACACGTTCAATGCTGCGAAGGATCATCACAAAGCCATCAGCAGCAACGGGTTCTGTCATCATTAATGTAGCCGGACTGACAATATCCTGCAGACCTGTTTCTGCTCGGTAACTTGTGATTGGTTTAAGTGAGCAGAGGCAGGTAACACGTCCATGGATGGTGTCAAAGACCAGTTCTTCATCGGAGAGCGACTGTTGACTCGCGATTGCCTGTGCCAGCACAACAGGAAGTGGCAATACATCTTGCAATCGCCTACCTGTCACTCTGGAGGGTGTGAGTCCGAGCATCGTACCAGCCGGAGCGTTCATCTGTGAGATCATGCCGTCGTGACGTAGCAACAAGATACCTTCAGATAACGTCTGTAGTATTGTCTTAAGTTCAAATAACAGGTCGTTGGCATTGCTCAACCAGACCTGCATCTGAAGCTGGTTGCTGATTGCTTGGGCAGCTGCGGTTATCATGCCCAGGGTGTGAGAATGAGAATGTTCGTGACGGCCAATTACTGCAAGCACGCCAACGGTTTGTCCCAGCAGATCATGTACGGGAGCGGCCGAGGTATAGAGCGGATGCAGCGCAGCGCGGTAATGCATTGCGCCATTAAGTTGCATGGGAAATGATTCATGCAATGCCAGAGCCAGGGCATTCGCACCCTGTCGCTCTTCACTCCAGGATGCTCCCACGCTCAAGCCAAGGTGTTCAAGCTCTTTCTGCGTAGCTGTATCACCCACCATATCGACTATCAATGCCTCGGCATCAGCAAAAACTACTACACATTCCGATCCCTCAACGAACTGGTGCAGATCCTCCATCGCCGGACGTACCAGAGAAAGCAATTGTTGAGAGACGGAAGTCGAAGTAGCATGGGTGATTTCTTCGGAACCGGGCTCACCATAGGGATCGAGCCCGAGAGAAACGCAGCGTCGCCATGATTGCATCAACGCCGGGGGAAGTATATCTTCCTGCACAACACCCTGTAACACATACTGTTTCCAGATCGACCAGTAATCCTGTACGGTACTTTGCATGGTCTCAATCCTCTGCTTGATTAGGGTTTCAATAGTGAAGCCTCTAGAGGTATCATCGTTCTCTCGATGAAAGGATTCCCATCTCCTCGCGGTATTTAGTGACGGTCCGTCTCGCTATTGGGATTCCGCGAGCAATGAGTAGACGCGCCAGTTCCTCGTCGCTTAAGCGGTTGCCCGGCCTCTCGGAAGAGATCAATTCACGCATCACATCTTTTATACTTAGAGAGCCATCGAAGAAGTCTGAAAGAGGTATTAGTCGCCCATTAGGCAGTACTGCATACTTATTCGCGATTGCCCTGCTGACCGTCCCTTCATCCAGATTCAGGCGGTTAGCTACTTCTATGCGAGTGAAAGGACGCAGGTAACGTACTCCTTTCTCTAAAAACTCGCTCTGGTAGCCCACGATCATGTCTGCGATGCGTTTAAGGGTGCGCCACCGTCGATGCACGCAGTCAATAAAAAACATTGCTCTATCGCTATGATGGCGAATATAACGTTGCACTTCTTCACTGATGATCTCATTATCCAGGCT
>JBKPAZ010000297.1:0-4639 GCA_046726655.1 Chloroflexota bacterium | reverse complement strand
CAGGCCACTGAGGTGCTGGCCGAGCGCCTCGGTCATGGCATTGGCGGTCTTCTGAATGCGACTTTCGGCAACGCAGCTGAGATCATCATTGGAATTACCGCACTGGCGGCAGGCCTGCCCCAGGTAGTGCAAGCGTCCCTTGCTGGCTCTATCATCGGCAATGTGCTGCTCGTGCTGGGTACGGCTATGCTCATAGGTGGATGGCGCTACCGTCGACAGCAGTTTCAACCCCGCGTTGCGGGTCAGTATGCAGCCATGCTTGTCCTGGCCGTGATCGGCATGGCGATCCCCTCGCTGCTGGCGACAATAGGCGAGAGCACCCGCCCTGGAGCCATTGTTGTTCGAGGCTTTGAGCTACATGAACTCAGTATTGGGGTCGCGATTATCCTGCTGGTGTGCTATGCAGCGTATATAGCTTACTCGGTCTTCGGCCTGCGAGCGTCGCAGGAGGATATGCTCTCCCTCTCTGCATCGAAGTCGGGAAACGATGTGGGAGGGAAACACAACACTGCCCATACAAATGTACCTGAGGGGGAAGCGGTCGTGCGGCGGCAGGGAGAAGAAAGAAATCCTCTTACGCTGCTGGCCAAATGGTGGAGGACAACGCTCTGGCTTCCGCTCGCTGTCCTGGCTGCTGCTACAGCTGTCACAGCAGTGCTAAGCGAGGTCCTGGTGAGCACGATCGAGCCATTGACCCACCAGGTCGGATTGAGTCCTTTTTTTGTAGGTCTCATCATCCTACCGATTGTGGGCAATGCAGCCGAGCACTTCTCGGCCATCACCTCAGCCACCCACAATCACATGGAAATTACTATGGCCATTACTTCCGGCTCTTCGATCCAGATTGCACTGTTCGCAGCGCCTATCCTCGTGCTGTTTGGCGCTCTGATAGGCGTGCCGCTCGACCTCAACTTCCCACTGTTTGAAGTGGTACTCTTTGCCCTGGTGGCTGCGCTATACGCACTCATCAGTCTAGACGGAGAATCGACGTGGCTAGAGGGACTGCTGCTGTGTGCTTTCTATCTGATCCTGGCGGTCAGTACTTTCTTTACACCCGCCTCCTAGAGTATGCAATGCGGAGAAGCAGTTGGAGTGATCAAACAGTACTTGTGGTTGCACCCAGTGAATAGAGTTTGCAACTATGGAGCCATCTCCCCTACATAGTTGGCTGACGAACCACCGGCAGTAAACCATAACTTACCAGCAGGGTCGAGCGTAAGACCGAAAGGAGCGCTGGACGGCAGGGAGAGTTGGAAGAACGTCAAGGTCTGCTTCCCCAGTGAATAGCGTACCAGCGTGTCGGCACCGACGTCCACGAACCAGATCATATCCTTGTGGTCAATGACGAGTTCGTACAGGGCTGGAGGGCCCCCTGAGATAGCTGGCACGGGCAGTTCGGTCAAGGTGCCTGTCGCCGGGTCAAACATGCCGAGCTTGCCGGGTAACACTTCGGTAAACCAGATACGCCCTGTGGCATCAGTCGCCATCGAGAAGACCTGGACCTGTGGGTTTGGCAGGTCATAGAGGGTGATCTGGCCCGTAAGCGGGTCAAGGGTGCCAATCGCACCGCCTGCAAAGTCACCAAACCAGACCCGCCCATTGGGCGTGACGGTAAGACTATACGGATATGAAGGGATTTCGGGAGCGGGGGAAGGGACGGGCCAGACGCGGATAGCACCGGTCCGGGGATCAAGCCGCCCAATTGCCCCCGCCTCTGCTGCCGTAAACCAGACAAGGCCCCTGCCATCGAAGCGCAGGTCTTGTGGTCCGAGAGGGCTGCCCTTCCACGTACCCAGGGGGAAGATGCGAAACGTCTGCTGGCTGGGATCAAAGCGCCCGATATAGTTGGCGTTCTGCTCAGCGAACCAGGCGTCGCCCTGTGAATCGACGGTCGTGGTCATGATGCCATACTGTGCGCCAGGAGGGGTCCAGCTGGTCACGACACCTGTCTGCGAGTTGAGGCGACCGAGGCGGTTGGCATGCATCTCGCCTGCCCAGACATTGCCTTGCGCATCCACTGCCGGCTGCATCAGGCCGACGTTGGACGTTGAAAAGGTATAGAGATGCCTCTGCGCGGTACGCACGGTCGTGGAGATGATGGGTGCCGGGGCAAGGTGCACCTGCACCTGTCGCACGGACTGAGCTTGAGTCACTGGAGCAGTCACAGCGCTATTACCGGTACCCGAAGTTCCACAACCGCTCAAGAGCACGAGCAGCGAGCTGAGAGCGAACAACGCCAGCACAAGCAAGGCCGGCGATCTCTGTTGTCGTATAGCCTGTTCCTCAGGAGTCGTAGTCCTGCGTGTAGCAAACATGATCACTTCTCCCCTTCCCTGGTTCGAAATCAGCAATCATCGTGCTCTTCCTTTCTGGTTGAGCGGGCCTATCCCCCGGGAAATGAGATGCTTCGCACGCAAAGCATGCCTCGTATTTTGATCACACGAGGCTTGCGTCCTCAGTCCTCTTCATCCCTGAACAGTCAAGGTTCCGCGCATATATCCCTTGGTCAACATAGGGCCTTCCCATCCATTTGAACCCGTCCCGCAGGGATCAAAACACTGGAAGTAGTAGATGCCAGCCGCGCCGGTGCGGAAGGTGAAGGTGACGACACCATAGGGCTTGCCGGTCGTGGTATCGCCCGGCAGCGGCACGTTGATGTTGAGCTGCGAAATGGTGAAGGTATGGGCAATTTTATCTGGCGCTAAGGCCGTGTAGGCATGCCCATCCGCATACGCGACACCACCCACGATGCCCTGGACGGTGGTGAAAGGAGACCCCTTTGGCAGCGGCGTATCGCCCATATCATAGTCCCGCAGGGTGACGGTCACGAGGCTGTTGGCCGGCAAGACCAGGTTGTTGGGCGAATAGGCAGGCCAATCTTTCTGCATCCCGGGCTGATTGATGACGATATTCAGGTTCGCCTGAACATGGCGCTCGAGCTGCGCAGCGTGTGCAATCGGAATCGTTCCCCGGTGCCCAAGAGCGGTTTCGAGGGCAAAGTAGTAGTAGACGCATGCCACGAAGGTTACGCACAAGAGAATGCCAAAGACGAGTTCTACGGACATGAATGCCAATGATGCACGTTGTTGTTCCCCTTGATGGCGAGGGGTTGGTTTTGATAGCTGAGACATTGCCTTATCTCCTTGAACTGGAAATATGTACTAACTTCTGTATGAGACTTGGTAAGAGTATACCTATCGGTTCTCACAAAACGATCACGGTATTGTGCTGGAACATCACATAATCATCACAAGATGATGACAAAAATCACGACGATATCACAGCGCTACAGGTGAGCAATGTTGCCAGGCGTTGTGATGCACGTTCCTGATAGAGTTGTGAGTGATTTGTGAGACGACAAGCGCCTTTTGTGACACCTTTGAGAAAGAGATGTTGTATACACTCAGCAGGACACGTATGTATGCTAGAGTTGGGTGGCTGCTGTTCCAACGCTCGGCGAAGCAGTGGTGAGCAGATGACTGCGTACCTGCTGGTCGAAACGACGAAGGGATCAGCGACATCGAGGTGCTTGCTCGAGCAGGAAGTCGCCACACAACGATAACTATCCAGAAGGGAGGAATCAAGATGCGTAACCGAGTAGTATGGTTCCTCGTAGGTGCAGTCCTGGTGAGCGCCCTGGCATTGTTCGGCACAGGCTTAGCAGTCGCCGCGACGCATGGAGACTTTGGAGCAAACGGCACGGTGGAGAGGCCGGTTTCGCAAGGAACGACTGCCTTCGGTGTCACACACGTCTTCATTCGGCAAGATGCGTACTCGCCCCCTCGCATTGAGGTGGTTCTCGGCACGACTGTGACCTGGACCAACCAGGACAACGTCCCTCATAGTGTAATCGTCTCTCCTGTAGTGCTCTCCACTGCTAACACGTGGGAGAGTAGACTGCTCAGCCCGGGGCAGTCTTTCAGCTATACCTTCACGTCAAGTGGGACATTCAAGTACGCCTGTTCCGAACATCCCGAGATGACCGGGATAGTGATTGTGATGTAGCAGGAGGGCAGTCTGTAGAGATCATCCCTGCAGTTCATTCTGTATCCAATCGATGAGAAGCCTGATAGCGCCACGCTATCAGGCTTCTCGTCGAAACATCAACAGATTCTTCTGATGAATCACAACCCAATCTTAACCAACTCTTGACCATTTCAACCTTCCTCTATCCTAACGCTTCTGATATACTTGCATCGGCTCGAATCTCGCATATACACAAACGAATAGGTAGCAAACGCACTAGAGCGAGCAGAAGAAAGGATATTGTTATGCGCATCACACATCGATTAGCAAAGCCCCTGCCAGGGAAAATCCCGGTACTGGTAGGCACAAGCATTCTCGTACTCGGCCTTCTCACTCTGTCTCTCTTGCTCTCACTCTCGCGAACATCCCATATGGCATTCGCCTCAGGTAACGCACTCCATCCATTTACTATCACCAGCCCTGACTTTCACGATGGAGGACCGCTCTCGCAGAGAAACGAGATTAATAAATTCGGCTGTACCGGCTCCAACATCGCCCCGGAACTTAACTGGACGAACGTGCCGGCAGGGACGAAGAGCTTTGTGCTGCTCATGTCGGACTATGACGCCCCGCTTGCGGGAGGCTTCCACCACTGGATTGTCTACAATATCCC
>JBKPAZ010000296.1:0-6143 GCA_046726655.1 Chloroflexota bacterium | reverse complement strand
ACTGGAGCAGGTGACGCTCGATTGGCTGCGCCAGATGCTTGGATTGCCGCATCCCCTATTTGGTGTTATCAATGATACGGCATCTTCAGGCGTACTTTATGCCCTGGCGGCGGCGCGTGAAGCACTGCCACTGCATATTCGAAAGCTCGGTATGGCTGGCCGTGCTGAGGTTCCTCGCCTGCGCTACTATGCCTCACAGGAGGCTCATTCATCGGTTGATAAGGCGGGTATGGTGTTGGGCGTGGGACAGGAGGGATTGCGTAAGATTGGCGTTGATGAAGAATTTCGTATGGATGTCGGGCAACTTGAACGGGCCATTCAGGAGGATATGGCGGCAGGTTGGCAGCCTTTTGCGGTAGTTGCCACCGTTGGCACAACTTCCACTACTAGCGCGGACCCCGTTCCACAAATCGCTGATATATGCGAACGTTACGGCTTGTGGCTGCATGTCGATGCCGCATATGGCGGTTCTGCTGCCGTTGATCCCGCTATGCGTTGGGCGTTGGCCGGTTGTGAACGCGCCGATACGCTAATCGTCAATCCGCACAAGTGGCTCTTTACACCAATTGATTGCAGCGTCTTTTATACACGCAAACCGGACGCAGTGAAGGCTGCGTTTAGCCTGGTGCCGGAATATCTACGCAACTCTGAAAGTGCAGGGGAAGAAGTACCCAATTTGATGGACTACGGCACTTCGCTCGGACGCCGCTTCCGTTCGCTGAAGCTCTGGATGATTATGCGTTATTTTGGACAGGAAGGACTAGCTGCACGCATTCGAGAACATGTGCGTCTTGGTCAACTCTTTGCTCAATGGGTTCATGAGTCGCCTGATTTTGAATGTTTGGCTCCTACCCCGTTCAGTACAGTTTGTTTCCGCGCTCATCCGCGAGGGATGGATGCTGAGTCGCAGTTGGAAGCATTCAATGAGCAGATTATGAACCGCATTAATGCGCAAGGTCGTTTCTTTTTGTCACATACAAAGCTCAATGGTAAATTTACCATGCGTGTCGCGATAGGTAATGTGCGTACTACCGAGAGAGATATTCGGGAAGTGTGGGATGAATTACAGATATATCTGAAAGACATGTCTGTGAATGGGAAATGAGGAAAACCCGGAAGGTCGTGAAATATGCTGCAGGAAGAGGTCTAACTATGACAACACATCCGGGTCTTGAACATGGCCCCATTTATCTCGATTACAACGCGACTACTCCCGTGGATACAGTAGTAGTCGAAGCTATGCTACCTTATCTCTCAACACACTTTGGAAACCCGTCAAGTTCGCACACATATGGGCATGAAGCCCACCAGGCCATCGATACTGCGAGAGCGCGGGTCGCCCGATTACTTGGTTGTATCCCTGGAGAGATTGCTTTTACTGGCGGGGGTTCTGAAAGCGATAACCTGGCAATTCGCGGCATAGCTCTTGCTTATCGCAATAAGGGCAACCATATTATCACACAGGTAACAGAACATCCTGCCGTGCTTAATACCTGTCGCGCACTTGAGCGGCTGCATGGGTTTCGTGTCACCTATCTACCAGTTGAAGAAAGCGGGCGTGTCAGTCTTGAGGCTGTAGAGGCGGCAATTGATAAGCAGACTGTGCTTATCACAATGATGCATGCGAACAATGAGAGCGGAACGCTGCAACCTATCGCAGAGATAGCGGAGGTAGCTCACAGGCATGGAGTGCTAATACACACTGACGCCGCTCAGGCGGTAGGCAAGATTCCTACACGCGTGGAAAAGTTGGACGTTGATTTGTTGACCGTTGCCGGGCACAAGCTTTATGCGCCCAAGGGTATCGGAGCGCTTTACATCAGGCAAGGCCTACAGCTTGAACCAGTGATGTATGGTGGTGGTCAAGAGTCGGGTCTCAGAGCAGGGACGGAGAATGTTGCCAATATGGTGGCACTCGGCACGGCTTGCATGCTAGCGCAGGAGCAGCTTGACGAAAGCCAGGTACGTCTGCAACGACTGCGCGACGAACTTCAGAGGCTGCTGGAAAAACATGTACCTGGCCGGGTGGAGCTGAATGGGCATCGAACCGAGCGATTGCCAAATACGCTGAATATCAGTGTGGAGGGTGTTATTGGCGAGGATGTTTTGGCAGCCACACCTGAGATTGCCAGTTCTACCGGCTCAGCATGTCATGAAGGGAGCACTGATCCGTCTCCCGTCTTAATTGCGATGGGCATGTCACGAGAAAGGGCGCTTGGTGCGTTGCGACTGACGCTGGGTAGGTGGTCAACGGAAGAGGAGATAGAGAAAGCTGCGAGATTGCTTGCTAGAAGTATAGATTCTCGGCATAGAAAACAGTAAAATAGAGAGGTAAAACATCAGACAAATATTTGGAGGAGGAATCCTATGTTATGTCCAAACTGCCATGCAGGATGTATGGCAGGCGATTTGTTTTGTCATCGCTGTGGAACCGATCTGACACTGCCTTCAAAAAACCTTGTACCGGTACAATCAAACCTACCGACGCTCTTACGTAACCCGCAATTGCCACGCCTGGCGGCTGGAGTAGGCGCTCTTGCCGTTGGTGTTGGTTTAGAGCTGTTGCGGCGGGGTCTACTGGCCCGTATGACACGTCTTCAACGTTCAGCCTCAAGATATTCGTCTGCGCCAACATTTGACGTAATGCGAGAAGTATTCTCAGGGCGGGGTGACAAATCGTTGAAATTGCCAAAGGGCTATGAGATCCAGGAAACAGCCGTGTATCTGAGACGAGTGATACGCCGGGAAGCTTAAAGTGTGGGAGTAAAAATATGGCTCTGTTACTGCGTGAGGGGGATGTGCTTTCTCTTTTGGAGATGGCTGGCAACATTATGGTATTAGAACAGGCCTTTGGTGCGTGGGCACAAAGAAACGCGGTAAATCGTTCTCGAACGCGCATCGTGCAGGAAAATGGCGTGATGCATCTACTTGCGGCTGGCGTGCCATCGCTGGGTGTAATGGGTTTCAAAACGTACACCGTCTTCCGATCAGGAATGCGTTCTGTTGTCATGCTGTTTAGCTCGTTGGATGGGCACTTGCTCTCTATCATTGAGGCTGATTGGCTTGGTCGTATGCGTACCGGTGCGACAAGCGGGCTTGCTACTAAGTACCTGGCACGTCAAGATGCATCGGTGGTAGGTCTTATTGGGGCGGGTAAACAGGCCTATACGCAAGTAATGGGAGTATGCGCTGTACGGCAGGTGAGAGCAGTTTATGTCTATAGCCGCCGCCTGTTTGAATGCGAGAAGTTCTGTAATGAAATGATGCACAGACTTTCTATCGAAGTGAGACCTGTTGCCAGCGCAAGGCAGGCGATAGAGGACGCAGACATAGTGATTACTGCTACAACCTCGCCGGAACCTGTACTACCAGGCGACTGGTTAAAGAGCGGTTGCCATATCAATGCTATTGGTTCTAACTGGGCAAACAGGCGCGAACTCGACCTGGCGACATTGCAAAGGAGCAGTGTGATTGTGACCGATTCGCAAGAACAGGCGCGAGCAGAAGCTGGTGATTTTATTATTCCTGCTAACGAGGGACTCTTCGATTGGAGCAGAGTGTCTGACCTGGCGGATGTGGTTGCCGACCATGCTCCCAGGCGAGAGTTATCAAGTGATATTACGCTTTATAAAGGTGTGGGTATCGCGCTAGAAGATGTCGCAACGGCTGCTCATGTTTATACCCTGGCACGAGAGCAGGGCGCCGGGGAAGAGATTAATTTGCTGCGTTAGGATGTACATATGCAGAAGGCTCGTATGAATGAATGGCGTGTTAACAATAGTGTATTTCGCCTCACAATCATCGTATTACCTTTGGTTGTGCTTTTTGCATCGTGCGCCCCTGCTGCCGGTGTCTTTTCAGGGGGCAGATGGCAGTCAGGTGGATTACAGCACCAGCATATTCGCACCCTCGTGGTTGATCCAAATAATCCTCAGATAATTTATGCTGGTGATGCGCAGGACGGAGTGTTTGTTAGCACGAATGCGGGGATAAGCTGGAGTCAACGGAGTACTGGATTAGCTTTGCCAACTGCAATTCTTGCACTTGTTTTCGATGATTCAGGGAAAAAACTCTATGCTGCAACTGATGCGGGTGTTTTTGTCAGTGATGATACGGCGCAACATTGGACTGCAATCGGTGGTCTCCCTGCCGACAGCTATACAGCGCTGGCATTTGATTTGAAAGCTCCGCACACCATCTACGCAGCAACGGAGCATCATGGGGTTTTTGTGAGCACGAATAATGGCTCTTCCTGGTCTGTTGCTAATAAGGGCTTGCCTGCAGGAATTGTTATGAATGGATTAGCTTTTGATTCTGACCGGCATCAATTGTGGGCAGCTACAAACATGGGCATTTACCGTTCTGGTGATGCCGGAATGACATGGCAGGCTTTGAATACCGGGCTGCCTTCGGCCGCGGTTGTGAATACTGTGCTCCCTTCTGCTATCAGTGGAGGCGATCAAAGCCTGGTTTTTGCAGGTACGAAGCAGGGCTTTTTCCGTTCGCAGGACTACGGGGCGCACTGGTCAGCAAGTCAAGTATCACTCTCCGGAACGAGCGTCAACGCTATTCTGATTGACTATCATCAAGTTAGAACGGTATATGTTGGTATTGGAATAGGTGTGTTGCGCAGTGTTGATAATGGACAAAACTGGGCAGGAATTGCCAGCGGATTGCCAAAAGATCAACCTGTATATGCGCTTGCAATGGGAGCAAATGGCTATGACCAACTCTACGCTGCTAATAATGAGGTTTATCTCTTCCCTGGGAACAGCAGTGCATTCGATCCCTCACAAATCTTTCCCTTATTGTTGATTTTAGCTTTCTTTTTCGCGCTCTATCGCTTTTCCTCACGGGGGAGAAAACGCTCGCAGCAAATGCTAAAACCCGAACGGATAATCGAAACATCAGCACCTGCCGATTCTACACAGGCAAATGCGCCGGACAAGACGCAAACCAATAGCATGTTCCCTGCTTCACAGAGGCCTGAAGTAGCTTCCGAAGGTGGAGATAAAAAAGACAACAAGGAAGAGGACGTCTAAGCTCGACATACTGCCCCTCTCTTTAGCGGTCTCTAGTGATGCGCGCCGATATAGGCTACGACGAGATAGAAAACAAAGAGCAAGACGCAGATCAGGAGGAAGGTGCCATAGCAGGTAAGTGTCCAGGCGCGGCGGGTGTTCAATGCCTGGCGCAACTGCTCTGACATATCGGGAGGGTCAAGTTGTATGCCGGGGCAGAGTTCAATAATGTGGGGCAGCATTGCGCGAAAGCCACGCGCATTGGACATGCCCTCGGCCAGAATGACCGTTGTGTCGTCGTCCAGGTCTGCCATCAAAACCAGTTTAGCCGGGTTGGGATCACCTGGCATTAAGATCAGTCGTTTGACGACCTGGAGTTGGAGATGTAATTCTTTATCTTCTTCCTGTCCTGTAACAACCAGCTCGTCGGTAAAAAGCCGAAGCTCTTTTCCTATGCCGAAGCGTACAGTGCTTACAGGGTATTTCTTGCTACTATTGTTCTCACTCATCCGCAATCTCAATGTTGAGGAAGTAAAGTGTTATCTATGCATGCTACAGATTGTACAGCAATTATGGTTCTGCGTCGAGAGGATGCGATTGTGACCTTGACAGGTGATAGAGCGAAACTGTACAATTCAAAAAATGGAGTTACAAATAGCAAATAGGGAGCGTTGTGTATTTTTATGGCTCATGTAGGCCTGCTAGAAGATAATTCCCGCATCGCGAAGCTCTGTGTTACCATGTTGAATCTCGCTGGTCATGAAGTTACGCTCTATGAGCATGCTGAGGAATGCCTGGATGCTTTGTTTAAAGTAGAGATGACTTATTATAGTAGTGGCGCACAGGCTTTGCAGGAACCTATGAAGGTGTCACGGTCCAACTTGCCGGTGGAAGTGCTCATTCTTGATCTACACCTGCCTGATATGAATGGTTTCGAGGTATTGCACCATTTACAGTCTCATCCTAACACGCGATCCTTACCTTTGATCTTTTGCACGGCGGCCACGGATACCGAGGTACAACAAGCACTGAGTATTGCTCCCAGTGCGTGCGTGGTGTGCAAGCCATTTAAATTGCAGGCTCTCACCTCAGCGATATCAAAGGCGTTACAAGCTTCCTAGC
>JBKPAZ010000295.1:0-13308 GCA_046726655.1 Chloroflexota bacterium | reverse complement strand
CAGGCTAAGCGGTTCTTCACGGGAACGTTGTGAAACACTCACTTGGTGTTCAGCAGATCGAAGATATCATAGAACAGTTTTTCGTACGTTTCCAAGGCGTTTCTCTGTTGATTCTTCCCTTCTTCTCTTGTTCATTTATTTTGATACTGGACATTTTAAGAACGGATGCATTACATAGCCATAATACGGGAATCTTCGATTGAGAGGCCTCATTCAAATTTTGTGTCTACTCAACCTTTGACACGGTAAACCAGGCTGGTTTGTTCTGGGTTGACTGGCTCCCGTTTTGTGCAAATCTGAAGCGGATTCCCCTCGTCTCCAACTCCTTGATCATTGGAAGAAGTTCAGATCCACCGACAACCCAGATGGCACCTCATGAAGCCCGCTTGTCGATTACCGTCAACCCTTTTCCACAGAGGAAGGTAATGAAGTTAGAAGTTCGATTCTTATTTCCCTGATTGGAAGGAGAGGAAGTGAGCTGTGAAACTCTCCTTGATGATACGTGTTGTCCCATTGGTTTGACAGGCTCATATTCCTTTTGCGTTGCTGAAACATCATGTGTGTGAAGCTACTGCGCCATTCTTCGAACTGTTGTATGATTGCCAACCTTGTCTCGTCGGCATGGATAGTATCGAAGGCTTTTCAGCTTGCTCTATCCACTCTCGCCGGAGTTCTGCAGCGCGGCGTTCGATACGCTCTTTCAGTGCCTTCCCCTGCTTGTCTGCATCATTCCCTGAACTCGTATTTCCTTCAGGTGGAATATCAAGCGCTTGCAGGCGGGAAAAGACCACTTGCATTGCTTGATCTGGATTGCGGAAAAACTGGCTGCCGCGAATGCGTACAAACCGCCAACCTAGGCGTTCCAGAATTGCTTGTCGCGCCATGTCTTCTTCGAGTTTCTCGCGAGGATGCCAGCGATCGCCATCGCATTCTACTGCCAGGCGTTTGCCGTTACCTTCAACCACCAGGTCAATCCGGTAGGCTCCTACAGGCCATTGAGGTATCACCCGATAGTCCGCCTGTATCAATCGTCGTAACACCAGCTTTTCAAACTCGGACTCCGTCTGTTGTTGTTTGCTGTCAAGCAAGCGTACAAGTGCATAGGGATCTTTGGCATGCTCAATGAGTTTGCGGCGGATATCACCTGGCTTCAGGTCTATCTCCGGGTCCATTGAGTGCACCACCCACATCTGGTCACGGGCGCGGCTTGCAGCAACGTTGAAGCGTTTTTTAAACATGTTGTCCGCTCCATCCTGGCGCAAGGGCAAAGGCCCTTTGCCACTCGGTAAATCAACCATTGCAAGGAACATCACATCACGCTCGTCACCCTGGAACTGCGCTGCATTGCCACATTGGATCCGCCGTTTGACATAGTCCTCAGTCGAGAGATGCCTCCTCAATAGCTCATCTATACGCATGGTCGTCGCCTCATCGCTGACCATTGAGATGACACCAAACGTTGCTCCACTATATTCCGACTGCTCCGTGGCTGCTACCAGTAACGAGGCCACCGTGAACGCTTCCTCCTCATTCGTACGTGTATTGGTTAGGGCACTCTTGACGCGGTATGCAACCGTGTGGGGTTTTCGTCGAACTTCGCTTGCGTCGCGCAACGGCTTAATCTTCCCAGCGTATGAGAGGGAATTGCTGAATTGAATGATTGGGGAGACGCAGCGGAAATGCTCCCGCAGGCAGATCGGCTCAAAGGTCGTCTGCGCTAGCTCGTAGACCGAGAATTTTCCGTCATAGAGCTCCTTATTAGGAATACCCTTGAGATACTCATCAATCAGGAGTTGGATTTCATCGAGATTCTGGCCCACTGCCATCGGGCTCACCTGTTCGTGGTCGCCTACCACCACCACCTGGCTTCCCATGTAGATGGCTGTTAAGGCGATGACATCTGCCTGGCTCGCCTCGTCGATAATGACAACATCGAAGCGATTGCGCCGCGGGTCAAAATTCTCCACCACCCTGCTGAGTGGCATAATCCAAGCAGGAACGGCCGTTTGGCACACAGGCATCAGCTGCCGAGCTGCAGCTAACATCCTTGGGGCTCTTTTACCTGTGCCTTTGCCCACCTTCTTCATCAATGCCTTCCACCCTTGGAGTGCCTGCCGTTGTTCAAGTGTCGTTCTTCTGGCTTGCGCTGCCCACGCTCTTTTCTCTACCAGGTCTGCAGTGATCTGCTGTAATGCAGTACTCAGGCGTAGTATCCGCTCCTGCAAATCCTTCAGTGATGTCCTCGCTCGCGCATCCAGTTCATCGTTCAGTTGCCGCCATTGCCATGCCAGTTCAGGATTACCTGGAAGGTCGCGTCCTCCATGAACACCCAGGCGATCTCGAAGCGTTGTGGCCCAGACAGGTGCTCCCTTCTCCAGCTTCTCTAACAGTTCGTGACGGCGTTGCACATCCTTCCTTTGCACGTGCAGGTGCATCAACTGGTGGAATGTCTGGCTGTATCCCTGAGCATCTAACCGCTTGACGGCACTGAGCAGTCGCTGCAATACTTCAGCCTTTGATGTCCCGGCGCCGTTGAGTTCAAAGCTCCGCTCAACCATGCGAAGCTTGCTCTCATTCTGTGCGAACGCCCTGCGTCTGATCTCAGCAGCTACGATGGGTGGGAGTAGCTCGTACACAGCCTTTTGCAACCGTAGAAGCTCACCATACTCAGCGAGCACGATTGGCATTTCAGCGAAGAAGGCGTTCCAAAGGAATCCTTCCTCCGCCAGTGCTCGTTCCAGCGGAGACCAGATGGTGGGAAACCAATCAAGGCATTGCCGTATGTGAGAGACAAACTGTATACAATTGCGCTCTGGCTCAGGACCGAGAGCCATTGTATCAGGTCCCCCTAATGGGACCATCTGCCTCTGCCAGCGTCCAAGCAGATTCAGACGAGCAATCCTCACGTGTAGTAATAGACGCAATGCGACAAAGTGTTCCTTTACTTCCGGTTGCCGCCCCTGTACTCGCGTCTGTTCGACCAACGTCTTCCAATCACGATGCGTGAGGAGTGTCAGGCCGCTCAACTTTCCCCCGTGCTCAAGATGCGCGATCACTGCATCCAATACTTTTTCAAGATGACCGGGGAGGCAATCTTCAGGGAGAAATGGATCATATGTCAGCAGCAGGGGTTGGGCTTGAGCCGCGAGTGCATAGACACTCTGGATGTCAGCCAAAAGATCTTCCCAGGCCTGCCGGCGTGGTCCGCCTTCTCGACCTGCCGCGATGGCTGACAGGAACCATCCCGTACTCCGACGCAGAGGGATGATGGCATGAGTGAGACGGGTTTGTAGGTGCTCGAGAGCATCCTGAGATCGCTCTTTTGCTACTCCATTCCAGAGATCGCGTCGATAGCCTACATCTCCTTGCTGCAACTGTACTCGCTCGGTAACCAGGGACGCAAAATCTGCCGGTGCTATCAATGTGCCTGGATCGGGTAAGACATGGCCGATTTCCTGCTCGTCCTGAGCTGTCACTGTAACATTTGTGCGGTAGAGTTCAACGAGTTCCCCTTGTGAGAGAGGAAGTGGCTCGCCAGGCTTCACGGGGGCAGGAATCCACGAAGACGTTAACAGGTGCTCTTTGACAAAACGTGCAGCCTCAGAGGGTGCATATTGCTTCCCTGCTAACACGATACTTCGGTACTCATCAAAGCGTGCCTCACTCAGTCGCTGCCGCGTTTCCCGCAACAGCCGCAATAGCTCACTGCGCTGCCCTATCAGGACCGCAGCCTCACGCTCCAAGCTCTCTACATTGGAAGATGCGAGCCGTTCAATTATTGCATCGACGCTGTGTTCCATTTGATCCTGGCTCGTTTTGTCATCCAGGACGCTCACGCACAGTGGTTGTAATGGTTCGACAACCTTCTCACGAAGTACCTGTAAAGCTTTGGCTGTATGGCTGGTGACGAGTACGCTCTTTCCCTGTGCGAGCAAATGCCCTAACAGATTGGCGATGGTATGGGTTTTTCCGGTACCGGGCGGTCCTTGTACTAAAACTGCCCCCACTTTCTCCAGACGCCGCGCAATCTCCAACTGTTCTGCATTCGCAGGTTTACTGAGTAAGATATGCTCATCTTCCCCATTTGGTGAGGAGAAGATCGAGGAATTCGGTTCTCCCACCTGCCTTTCGGCACTCGTAGCAATACCTACAATATTGGTGAGTGAAGATGGGAGATCATCCCGCCCTGACAAATCCTCCAGTATCGATTCAAGCGCGGTATTAAAACCAAGTGTCCGGTTGCGGAGAAAAAGCACAGGATCACGTGTAATACGAGGAGCATGTGTCGTTTGCTGAGGAGAGCTCTTCTCAGCAAACTCTCCATACGGAGAAAGCAAGGTAACGAACCGCTTAAAAAAGGTGGAGGTCTCCTCTCCACCTAATGGATGCCATCCCTGCTGATCAAGAGCATCACGGCAACTGGCAAGAGCTGAGGCATTGATCCCTGGAATTGATTGAAACAGTGCTGTATACAGTTCCGCTGGTCGATCGGTTTGAACCAAGGTGAACTCAGGAATTTCTGGTTGAAAATGTAACTCAAGGCGCAGAAGCAAGACCGGATGATTGATAGGCGTGCCACCTGTTGGCTGCCAGACAAGCAAACCATCGCCAACCATGAGTTCTAAACGCTCGGACTCGCGATCAATCTGTGCTTGTAGTGCATAGAGCCTTTCAAAGATGGTCATGGCTTGATAAGCTGGTGTTTCGTCTTGGACCCATGTAGCACGTTTGGCCATCCAACTCTCTAAGAGCTGTTTTCGCTGGGGGTTATCGTTGAACCCGAGAGGTTGTGTGTGTCCATTGATAGGAGCTTGACCTGCCACGATTGGAAGCGTTGGGTGAACAAGCACTTGCCCATCGATGCGTTGCCACCCATTTTGCAACCAGGGAAGAAGCTCGCGAGGCGGTTCTGGCGGATCTCGTAATACAGGTCGTTTCACCTTCAAAATGAAGTCTTCGCTGGCCCCCACTTCATCCTTCTGTCCCTCCAAAAGTTGGTTGTCGCTCACATCTCCGCTCTCATCAACTGCGCTAGAAATAGTACCTCGGCGAATACATGGATGATGAGGCAACCCGTGGAACCACAAATTCCATACTTGTTCTTGTATGTCTCTTTTGGTTGGATTACGGAGCTGGTTTAGCGCCTGTAGATAGCGGAAAATCTGTATAGACTTAGCATGGGCTTGATCGTGGAGAGTATTACTGATATCCTGCTTCACTTACTTCTCAATTCAATCTGTTCTCTGGATACACTTTTAATGACGGAATACCACTACAAAGAGTAACTATTCAGCAAGAGGTTTCAAGAGGTCTTGAAGCTCTCCAGGTGTTACGGGGCCAAGCATTTGAGAGATGCAAGAGCGGGTCCCACCCATCTCACCCTACCCGCCATGAGAGGTGACTCAAGAGAAGGAGGAGCTGAATACAAATGAGATAACATTCATCTCTCATAGTGTAACGTACATTTATAAGGAATCTTGCGCATTCATGTAAAATTATTGTAAGGAATTAAAGCGATACGAAGAGAAGACGAAATAGTGGTGATCATTCACGTGTGCTAGAAAGCTGAGAAAACTGGATAACTGTACAAGACTCGTTCCAATTCAACAATGCATTTCTGAAGAGCGCGTGAGAGAAAGTAAAATTACGAGAGCCAGCTGGAAAATGACGTGAAAAGTGGATCTTCCCACGGGATGCGCACCGTGTACGACTTTCCGTCATCGTCACCGCAGACGGAGTAGGCTCATCGAAACGGATGAGGTGAGAAGAAGGCAAAGCTGGGTTGGCAGAGACGAAAAGACGTGTGCGAAGAGGATGAACACGTCATCAGGCATGAGGGCTGTCCTTCCAAACAGATCTCCCCTTGTTTTTCGGCGTCTTTGCCTGGTGTGAGACCACAGGCTCCCTCCACTGGCCCCAATGTGAGGCCAGCGCCTGAGCAAGTCGGCGGATGACGAAGGAAATCAGGCTCCTTCTCCCCACAGAGGCGGCTGCCGGACTTTCCTGGATCCGCGGACAGAAGTACGGCGAGGGGCCGCCAATGCCTCTTGCTTGATGTACTGGAGATAGTCGTCCAGAGCCATCTCCTGACCAACCGTGCCTTTGATGGGAAGCAGCTTGACGATCTGATCCTGGGACCACACGGCAAACTGGCGATGCTCAGCCATCACTTGCAACAGGATCGTCCGCCCGGCCAGCTGAGGACCGATATAATACGTTGCCAGGTCAACGTCAACGCAGCCATCTCGGCCCACATGGCGCAGATACATCTTCTGATCCAGGCTGACCAGCCAGGCATCGGGGTCAACTCGTTCTGGAAGAGCGGGTAAGGTGGGCAAGGTCGGAAAAGCGACACGCGGAGGTACATTGCCACAGGCCCGTCCCTGATGGGGACGTTCATCATTGTAGTGCTGGAGAAACGCCTCAGTGACCTCACGCACCTCCTGCAGCGTGCTTGGGTGATGAATTTGTAAGCACTCTTGCCCGTAGGTGCGGTGAAACCGCTCTACGTAGGCATTCAAATCGGGTCGATGAGGGGGGATGACATTGGGTTACACGCCAAGACAGAGCAGGAAGCGCACGAGCGCGGAGGGGAAATCCCGTCCCGCAGGGCTGCCGACAAAGCGGGGGTCATTGTCAAAGGTGAGCATCTGGGGCAAGCCATGCTCGCACAAGAACTGGGCCACCACCTCTAAGAGCACTTCGGCATCGAAATCGCCACGCACCTCACGGTGCAACCAGATCGAGGTGCCAGCATCAACGAAGTTAGCAATCTCCACCACATGTTGCCGCTTGCCCTCCGCGGAGGCTTGCACACTACTGGCATCTTTCAGATCGAACTGGACTTCCTCCCCTGGCTGTCGCGGTTCTAAAGGTTTGGGCTTACGACGGCGGTCCTGAGCTATGCAGCCTGCCTGGCGAAGGATCTTCCAGATCGTGGTCTGGGAGCGTGGCAGGCGCACACCAGCCTGTTGGAGTGCGGGGTCGCGATGCACATAATAAAGGATTGCTTCTGGTCCTGGAACACGCTGCAAGTTTTCAGGCGGCGCCAAGCGGATCTCCAGGATCCGCTGCACAACGGCTGGCTGGGAGGCGATGGAGGCAGGTGGCGTGTGCCGCGCTCGCGAGCGGGAGTGCAACGCCATGATATCATCGGGATCAGCTTGATGCAACCGCTGGAACCATTTGCTCACCCACGAGCGTGACATCGAGAGCGCATCGGCCAGATCTTGATGGGTCCACTACGGGTGAGGCTTCGCCAGCCAGCGTAACGCAGCCCGTTTCGCGATCAAATCTGCTTCAGAAAGCATGGAACTCCCTCCTTTCAATCGACGGTAGAATGGCTTGGTGTCTGCTCCTATTCTATCGTCTCTGATGCTCCATTGCTCTCTGACGCTGCTTGCTTGCTGTATGACGATGTGGCGTGGAGAACCCTGTCATGATGAGGGTAATCCATACAGGAAGTCGTACACGTTGCGCAATTCATAGGTCTCACGGGTATCGGCGGACTGCAAAATACGTTCGTGAGTAGCTTCCACATAGCCCTGCTCGTCTGTGCCGCTTTCGCTGCACCTGGCATTTTCACTGCGCTGGCGCGAGGCAACGAGAAAACAGCGCCGAAAGCAAAGCAGGTGTTGGCTGCAAAAAAGAACTCAATTGCCTAAAAGGGTCGATATATCCTAAAATAGGAGAGAAAGATGAGGATGGAGGAACGTAGGCAATATAGCAAAGCATGCGAGGGACACTTTCATGGACGAGTCACCATTGTTCCAAGACCAGCTTCTGGCAACGAAGTTTTTTATCCCTTCTTCCCCGCATGCGCTGATCCCCCGTCCACGCTTGATTGAGTTGCTCAATATGAGCGTAGAGTGTCCACTGACTCTGGTATCGGCCCCTGCTGGCTTCGGGAAAACCACGCTGCTCTCGACCTGGCTATTGTCACTCCCACCAGAGCGTCCTCAGATAGCCTGGGTGTCCCTGGATGAGGGAGACAATGAGCCGGTGCTGTTCTGGATGTACGTGCTTACAGCCCTGGACAGCCAGCAGCCTGGGCTTAGCACGCAGCTTATAACCTACCTGCAAACACAACAGACCCCACCTCTGCGTTCTGTCTTGCAGATGCTCATCAATCGCATCGCTGAGCAATCTAAGCCGTTCCTCCTGATCCTGGACGACTACCACCTGATCACCGAGCAAGCGATTCACGCCTCCCTCACCTACCTGTTGGAGCATCTTCCTCCTCAATTCCATCTTATACTGGCAACACGTGCAGACCCTCCACTTCCAATCACGCTCTTGCGGGCACGTGGACACCTTTTAGAGGTGCGCACTGACGAATTACGCTGTAATCCAGACGAAGTAATGGCTTTCCTCGAGAAGTCGGTAAGTATCCAGCTCTCTCAAGACATGATCAAGGCAGTGACTACTCGAACAGAAGGCTGGCTGGTGGGTTTGCAATTGCTTAGCCTCTCGCTGCAAGGACATGCTGATCCTGGCGATTTGCTGGAGGAGGTGAGTGGAAGTCAACGCTACATCTTCGATTATCTGATCGAGGAGGTGTTCCAGAGTCAGAGTGCATCCGTGCAAACGTTCCTGCTGCATACCTCGATCCTGAAACGGCTCTCCGCTTCCTTATGCGACACCATCCTGGAACAGAGCGGGAGTCAGCAGATGTTGGAGCAACTGGAACGAGCCAATTTATTTATTGTGTCCCTGGATACGCAGCGCCACTGGTATCGCTATCACGCCCTTTTTGCCCAAGCATTACATCACTGGCTGGAACAAACGCAGCCCACACTGCTACCTATCTTACATCACCGCGCCAGCCAGTGGTATGCCCAGCACGGTCGCCTGAACGAGGCGATAGCTCATGCTATCACAGCCCAGCAGTGGCAGTGGGCTGCTGACCTGATCGAGCAAGTCTATGCACTGATCTGGGGAAACAGTGAACACGCAATGTTGAGACGCTGGCTTGAGAAGCTCCCTGCCGAGGTAATGCGCTCGCGGCCTCGTCTGTGCCTGGCGTACGCCAAGACGCTGTTTATGGTCGCCCCTTATACGACGATGGAACGCTGGCTGCAAGATGCAGAAATGGCCCTGCGAGGCACTTCACCCGCGCCGACAAACGAGACTACTGAAGCAGGAGCACCTCTATCATCCGAACAACAAGCGCGAGATAATCTTTTTGGAGAACTTGCTGCCTATCGTGCTATTATTACAGGCTACTATCTCGGTGAGGGGCACTCGACCCTGGCTTTCTGCCAGGAGGCCCTTACTCACCTGTCAGAACAGAATCTCTTAGCACGAGCAGAAGTCGCCTACGCCCAATCTCTGGCTTATCATTCGTTTGGTGACATTGTGGCAGCCATCCAGAGCACAAAGGAGGCCACTGCGCTCGCCCAAACCGCAGGAAACACTTCTTCAACAATCATCTATATGTGCAGAACGGCTTATTCGTTGTTATTGCATGGAAAGCTCCATGAGGTGGAGCAGCTTGCAAGTCAAGCTGCACTCCTTGGAACAACACCGGCCGGACTACCACACGCAATGATGTGCTGGGCGTATATCTTCCATTCCGACGCATTGCTACAGTGGAACCGACTTGATGCGGCCCTGGATCTGGCATTACAGGGAGTCCGGCTGAGTGAGCAGACAGAAACCATCGTTGCCTTATATTTAGGCTATACCGTCCTGATGCGTATATACCTGGCACGAGGAGAGATGGATGCAGCGCGCTTTGCTTTCCAACAAGCAGAAGAAGCTCTGAAGAAAACCTACAGCCCATACAGGCGCGATGCTTACCTTATCGTGAATTGGGTCCAGTACTGGTTGACAAGTGGAGAGTTAGAACGTGCCACAAACTGGGTTCAGGAAATCGAACAGCATTCCTCACTGGCACATGAACATTCCCCATTGGCGCATGAACGCGAGGATGTGGCACGGGCACGCATTTTGCTTGTCCAGCAGATGCCTACTAAGGTCCTCTCACTACTGGAACCTCTCCAGGTCAATGCGGAGAAGCAGGAGCGCTGGAGCCATGTCATCGAGATGAAGGTCTTGCAAGCTCTGGCTCACTCTCTACGCAACGAAGTTCAAGAAGCTTTAGCCGTCCTTGCCCAGGCGGTGCATCTAGCTGAACCGGAAGGCTTTATCCGCATCTTTGTGGACGAAGACACCGCTATGGCAAATCTGCTCTCCCGTCTGCGAGAACAGGAACGGAAGAAAGGACCAACGCCATACCTCGATACGCTGCTGGCGGCTTTCTCGCCTGGGAGCACAACACACAAGCTTCCCAGGATGTTGGAGCAGTCTAGAGGCCGCCCCATGGAGCAACAACTCGTGGAACCTTTAAGCGAACGCGAACTAGAAGTGCTCCATCTGCTTGCACAAGGTAACTCGAACCAGGAGATTGCTGAGGTGTTAGTAATTGCCCTGGATACTGTCAAACGCCATGTAACTCATATCTTCGAGAAACTAGGGGTGCATAACCGCGTCCAGGCGGTGGCACGCGCCCGTGCTCTAGGCTTGCTCTCCGATGAATCATGAGTGGGCACCCTCAGGCATTACCGAAGATCAGCGCAGCGACAAAGACCAGCGCACCTCCACCCACGAATCGCAGGCCTGTTGGGCCCAAACCAGCGTTTTACAACGCTGTCTCTCAGACGTAGCCTTTGATAGTTTGGGCAAGGATCTTATCTACGCCCGGCTGAAACGCGAGAAACCAATACGCATAGCCTTTGCTATTGAGATGCGGGGGCAGCCAGGAGAAGATGTCCAGCCGACGCCCCTCATGGTTGAAGATGCGCGCGAAATCGGCACGCATGATATGATGAGCATCGGTGCTTGCCTGTAAGATAGCTTGATAGGCATCCCGACCTTCCTCTCACCTGTGCTGGATGGTCAGCGTCTTTTTTCGCACATTGATCGCATAAATTCCAAGCGCCACGGCACCGACAGCAATGACCGCGACCAGCCATCCAGGAGCTTGTAAGTCAATGGCACTGATAATGGCAAAACCATCAAACAGGGAAATGAGATTAAAGCCGATATGATCAATCACAGCTCCTTGATTGCCAGGCTGTTCTCGCAGGACTGACACGGCTTGAACCGCACGCCAGATCATATACACGCCCAGAATGGCCAGTCCTCCAAAGATGAGTTGCGTAATAGCCGGTAAACTCGTCACATGTGAGAGGATCGCTATGACGAGAAACACCTCCATCAGCATGAGGAGCACTAAAAATGCTACTCCTAATTGCAGTTGCCGACTTGAATTGCTTTGAAAAAGTAAGACGACCCCAATGATAAATGCTCCTGTTGCACTGAGCGCGTGGACAACGATCGAAAGAGTATGGAGGTCTAGCATATATTTCTCCTTATGTCTGTATTGTGATGTTGTTTCTTCACCTACGATTTTCTTCCTACGATGTAGTATAGCCTTCAGCACGAGCGTTATCATCCTACTTGAGTGGGATAGCGAGGAATGCGAGGCCTTGCACATCTATCCCACGAAAGTGGGACAAGTGTAACGCGGCACAATCCCACCTCAGTGTCATGACTTCACTCATCCTGACAGCTATACTGCTGGTATGGAAAAATTAATGCGTGAGCAGATACAAAAAGGAGGAAATACGATGGAATACACGCAGTTTGGTCGAACAGACCTACGTGTCTCAAAGATAAGCTACGGAACCTGGCAGTTCGGTGGCGACTGGGGCCGAGTAGAGCGTTCGCAATGGGATGCAGGCAAAGCGACTGTGCAGAAAGCACTCGAACTGGGTATCAATTTCTTCGATACAGCGCAAGCCTACGGCTTTGGTCTGGCCGAGCGCATGCTCGGTGAGGCCCTAAAGCCGTATCTCAAGGGACTTCGGGAAGATATTGTTGTTGCGACGAAAGGTGGATTGCGCATGGAAGGAGACAAGCTCCTACGCGACGCGAGTGCCCGTTGGATACGCCAGGGAGTTGAGCAGAGTTTACGCAATCTTGGCGTCGATTACATTGATCTGTACCAGATCCATTGGCCTGATCCTAACACGCCTTTCGAAGAAACGGCCAGTACCCTGGATCAACTGGTACACGAAGGGAAAATTCGCTACGTGGGTGTCTCGAACTACAACGTAGAGCAGATGCGAACGTTCGAACAGACCAGAAAGTTGGATGCCTTACAGCCCCCCTATAGTCTCTTCCGGCGCGATATCGAGCAAGATATCTTGCCCTATACCTGGGAGCATGGCATCGGGGTGCTTGTGTATGGCCCGCTAGCGCATGGATTGCTCGCTGGAACGTTCACGCCGCAGACGACCTTCGCAGCGGATGACTGGCGGAACAAGAGCGAGATCTTCCACGGCGGGATCTTTCAACGCAATCTCGTGGTCGTGGAGCAATTGAAGCACCTGGCGGAGCGAGAAGGAATGACCGTGGCGCAACTGGCTATTGCATGGGTGCTGGCCCAGCCAGCAATTGATGTGGCCATTGTCGGAGCACGCAACTCTGAACAGCTCGAACAAACCGCCCAGGCAGGGGATATACATCTCACGCAAGCAACGCTGCAGGAGATCGAGCGCATCATGCGCGAGGCGGTCCCTATAGGAGGACCTGCTCCGGAGGGCATGTAGGTTATGCCCGGCAGACAGAGGCTCTCTGCTTTACCTTTACTTGCTAATAAGGAGAGGTGTCTCTTTTCATGCGGGCTTTTTCTGAAAGGAGAGCATTATCATGACTATGCAAGAACAATCCAAACCAACCATTGGCTTCATCGGCATGGGCCATATGGGCAGTCACATGGCCCCTCGGCTGATAAGTGCCGGGTATCATCTTACCGTATATGATCGCACCAGGGAGAAAGCGCAGGCCATCGCAGGTGCTACCGTTGCCGAGACTCCCGAAGAAGCAGCCGCTAACAGCGACATGGTCATTTCCATCGTGACCAATGACCCCGCGCTGGAAGAGGTCATGTTTGGCCCGAACGGCGTCCTTGCCGGTACGCATGCCGGCTCTGTCATCATCGATATGAGCACCGTTTCCCCACGAGGCTCACGTCGTCTCTTCCAGGCGGCCAGAGAAAAGGGCGTTGCCATGATCGATGCGGCAGTATCGGGAAGCGTACCACAAGTGGAACAGGGCGGCCTGGTGATCTTCGTCGGCGGCGAGCAGGAGACCTATAAACAGTGCAAACCTATCCTGGATATTCTGGGACAAAGCAGCTTCTATATGGGCCCAAGTGGCATGGGGACCACCATGAAGCTGGTAGTCAACACGCTGCTCGGCCTGGGGATGCAGGCCCTGGCCGAAGCGATCGCGCTCGGG
>JBKPAZ010000294.1:0-6213 GCA_046726655.1 Chloroflexota bacterium | reverse complement strand
GGATAGAGTCGCCGACCGCGTCGTGGGAGCGCAGACCGGGCAGGGCCTCGTGCAAGCGGAGCAGATCGTACTCGCAGCTGGTGCCTGGAGCCGTGAACTGGCCAGTTCCGCTGGCCTCCAGTTGCCGCTGAGAATACGTGTATTGCAAGTGCTCCTTTCAACTCCGGCCCCACCAGGTGTTCTCCAACCCGTGCTGAGTGCAGTCGGTCAAGCACTCTCGCTGAAGCAGTTGCCAGACGGCGCATTGTTGCTGGGCGGCGGCTGGTTAGGGGGTCCGACCCCGGACGGCCGCTCCTACACGCTGCGGAAGGCGAGTCAGCAGGGCAACTGGGCGACCGCCTGTGAGCTGTTCCCGCCGGTTCGCAAGATACGGTGCGTAGGCGCCTGGGGTGGCCTGCAAGCTCAGAGCCTGGATGATCTCCCCTTCATTGGCAGCTTCTCCGGACTTGTTGGGTTGACGCTTGCCCTTGGCTCCTGGTACGGCTTTGCCCTTGCCCCGGCCATCGGGAGCTGTGTGGCCGACCAGTTAGCCGGACTGCCCACGCCTGAATTGGACCAACTGACCCCTCATCGCATCGCCCAGTTTGATCCAGCCCAGGTCGTAGCCTTCCTGGCCGAACCAGCCACCTCCAATGTGGTAGAGTAAGGAATCACTCACCTTGACTAACCAGGAATACCAGCCGCTTGCCGCAGAAGCCGCGAGGAGAGTCTGGCCAGGGCATGATATAATGAATGTGATAGTCTAACTCCCGTATGTGGATACACGAGGTGCTATATGGCAATGCAACCGGCGCGGCAGTACATGACGTTTGAGCAGTATCTGCTGCTCGTCAACAACTCTGACCGGCACTATGAATACTACGATGGTGAGGTGCGCCTCATGGCGGGTGGAACATCAAATCATGCGACGATCGCGCTCAACTGTGGTGTAGCACTTGACCAAGCACTGGGTGATGACGCGGTTTGCCGCCCATATGTCACTGATAAACTGGTACGGGTAGCCCCCACAAAGACACTGATACCTGATGTCGTTGTTTCCTGTGATGCCGCTGACCATGGGGAATCACAAATCATCGATTCGCCCGTCCTGGTCGTCGAGGTACTCTCAAGATCAACAGAGATGACAGATCGCTTTGTGAAGTTGGCGCTCTATCAGGCAAAAGAGAGTGTCCAGGAAATCATCTTTATTAGCCAGATCATTCAGCGCGTCGAGATCTTTTCTCGCTCTACTACCGGCTGGATGTACCATCAATATGGAGCGGGGCAAAGCTTTTTCCTGACAAGTCTGGACATTGAAATCGAGGTACGCCAATTGTACCGGCGTTTATCTATTCCTGCGGTGGTTGAAGAGATTGAGGAAGAGGATATGTCGGAATCGGAGCTTGGAAATAATGAATGAGTGGACATTCTTCTAGAGCCTTGTGTTCTCTCCTTCTATACCTCTATTGTATACCATAGTCCAGCACCTTTTCTTTGACCTTTCAGTAATGTGCTGTGAGGTGTCTGCGTGTTGACCTGCATAATCCTGATTAGAGAGCATCGCTTGCCAGGCCTACTATCATCCCGCGATGCGCTTCGGCTTCCTGCAAAGCCTGGGCATCCATAAGGAAGTGGCATCGTGATACAATGAGAGGGTCTCTCACTTGTAGTGGGATGCACTTATGCTTTGTTTAACGTCTGCAATCACCACAGGAGGTACAAACGTATGACGGTCTCCGAACTGATCCGTACCAAGCGCGCTGTTCGCCAGTTTACTGATGAGCCCTTGTCCGAAGAAGCGATCCGCTCGATCTTGAATGCTGGCAGGCGGGCGCAAAGCTCGAAGAATACACAACCCTGGCACTTCATCGCGATACGCGACCGTGAAACGCTGCGGCAGCTTTCTCAATGCGGTGCGTATGCAGGACACCTGGCCGGGGCTCCTTTCGCTGTCGCACTCATTGCTTCCACTGCCGAGGGCTTCGATCTGGGACAGGCTGCGGCCTATCTGCAACTGGCCGCCTGGGAACTGGGCATCGGCTCATGCATCGCCTCGATGTGGGAGCCGGAGAAAGCCAAAGCGATCCTCGGTGTTCCCCACGATCTCCACTTTGACGTCGCGATCTCCTTTGGCTACCCTCTCACCAGTCGCGAGCAGTCTCACACGCCAAAACCAAACGGGCGCAAGCCGTTCGATGAAGTGGTTTTCTGGGAACGTTGGGGTGGATGAGTGAGCTTTGCAGGCTTCTCGCAATAGGATTCGTCTAGCGTAAAAAAGAGGAGTTTTCTCATCATGGATTTTGGAGTAATTGTTCCGCAGGGATGGCGCATGGACCTGGCCGGTATATCTGACCCATCTGAGGCGTATGAGACGATGACGAGCGTTGCGCAAGAAGCCGACGCACTGGGCTATCACTCTATCTGGCTCTACGACCACTTCCAGACTGTTCCCACTCCCATGCAGGAGGTCACCTTTGAATGCTGGACGAGCACTGCCGCTCTGGCACGCGATACCAAACGAGTGCGCCTGGGTCAAATGGTCACGTGCAATAGTTATCGCAATCCTGCGCTGCTGGCAAAAATAGCCAGTACCGTCGATGCGCTCAGTCATGGACGACTCGATTTTGGCATAGGTGCGGGCTGGTACGAGGAGGAATACGTGGCGTATGGTTACCCGTTTCACAGTACGCACGAGCGCCTGGAGCGCTTACGCGAGGCCGTTGAGATCATCCTGGCGATGTGGACACAGGAGGAGGCAAATTTTGTGGGGACCTATTACCAGGTCAGGGGAGCGATCAACCAGCCCAAAGGCGTACAAAAACCACATATCCCACTCCTGATTGGAGGGGGAGGCGAAAAAGTGACACTCCGGCTGGTCGCACAGTACGCCAACGCCTGCAATATTGGTGGAGATATTCCAACTATCAAACACAAATTAGCCGTACTCAAGCAGCACTGCGAGCAACTCGGACGCGATTACGAAAGTATCAAGCGGACAACCCTCATCGATGATTGCGTCATCGCCCAGACTGAGGCAGACGTTCTCGCCAAGTTGACCTCCCAGGAGCGTGCCAACGTGGAAGAATTGCGCCGGACCTGGTTGATTGGCACACCTGTGCAGATTCGCGAGCGCCTGGCGGAATATGAAGAGGCCGGGATACAGGAACTCATAGTGCGGTTTGTTGATGGCGCCCAGCTAGAACCGGTTCGCCTCTTTGCGCGGGAGTGTATACAACGACGCTAGCAAAGCCAGTGTGATAACTATTTCACCTATTTACTTCATCCAACATTTCTCGTATGCTATCCCGGATCATGTACCGGGGTTTTATTTGAATAGCTTCAGGAGGCAGATTATCTACATAGTCAATGAGCCATTCTAATTCTTTACGATAGTAAGCAATCATTTTCTCTATTTTTTCTACATATAACATATCCGGTGCCTTATCTTGATGATATGTAGTCCATAAAGTCGTTACATCGGTGATGTACATTCTGTCATCAGTTTTGAGGATTACTCGTCCATCTGGGGTTGGCGCTAAGGTTGCCAGCATTCCGTTTACTGCTGGTTCACCCTTCGAAGTAATGCCTATTGTGACCTCGGGTGGTTGAATTTCTGTTAGGATACTAATTATCTCAATAGGACCATAAATATTTTCAAAGAGGAGAATCTGATTCATGATTTGACTCTCTACATGGCTTAGTGATGATTCTATCATAGACTCTTGTACTTCACCGGTTTTCTTAATTAAGAAAGAGACAATATGTTGTGCCATGATGTTTTCCTTTCTCTGGGTTAGCTTCTGCAATTCTGCTGATTTAGGATACCTCTCATCCCCTCATCCCATAGCACAGGGTCCTTTGTACGCAGTTGATGATAAAGCAGATAGGGATTTGTAATATATTCGGGACTCAGTATATGAGCAAGGCTCAGCCTGGGAGTGCCATTTTGTGACATGGTACATCTCCTTTGAATCTAGATACACATATCTCATCAAGAAGTTCTCCCTAGTTATATCACATTGGAGCGGCCATACCAACAGTAATTCCATAGACTAGCATACGCCAAGAGATGGCCGGTCTTTCGCTCTTTTGATGATCTGATGAGATCGGTGTAAGAATACGGTATAATATAGAACAGCCGTCGGGAATGATATTTCTGAACGATTCAGCCAGCGAGCGATACATACTCTGAGAGGTGCAAGGAGATACAGCATGCGTGATTTACCGACAGGAACAATCACATTGCTCTTTACGGATATAGAGGGATCCACCCGCCTGCTTCAGCAGCTAGGTGATCGCTATGCCGAGCTGTTGACCGAGTGTCGCAAGCTGCTGCGCACCGACTTCGATACGTATCGCGGTCATGAGGTCGATGCGCAGGGGGATGCCATTTTTGCCGCCTTTGCTCGCGCCAGTGATGCCGTCTTGGCAGCGGTGGCCGCGCAACGCGAACTGGCTAGCTATTCCTGGCCGGACGCCGTGGCGGTGCGTGTACGCATGGGGCTGCACACAGGTGAACCCTCTCGCGTGACCGAGGGATATGTGGGTCTGGACCTACACTACGCCGCGCGTATCATGAGCGCAGCCCACGGGGGGCAGGTGCTGCTCTCCCAGACCACCCGCGACCTGGTGGAGTACGATTTACCAGAAAGCGTGAGCCTACGTGATCTAGGGGAACACCACCTCAAGGACCTGGAGCGACCTATCCGTCTCTACCAGTTGGTGATCGCGGGTCTGCCTGCCGATTTTGCACCGCTCAAGACCCTCGATAGTCGCTCTGATAGCCTCCCTGTACAGCCAACCCCACTCATTGGACGGGAATATGAGGTGGCGACCATCGGGGAACTCTTGCGTCGTGAAGATGTGCGCCTCGTGACCTTAACAGGCCCCGGTGGTACGGGCAAAACCCGCCTGGCTATACAGGTTGCATCAGAGTTTCGTAACCTGTTCGTTGATGGGGTATTGTTTGTCTCACTCGCTCCCATCAACGATCCCAAGCTGGTCATGCCTACCATCGCGCAGGCGCTTGGCATTCGAGATGCAGTGGGACAGCCTCTCTTAGCACACCTTGCAGAGGTATTGCAACAGAAGCACGTGCTCCTGCTCCTGGACAACTTCGAGCAGGTGGTTGGGGCTGCATCGCAGTTGGCAGAGCTGCTCACATCCTGCCCATCGCTCAAGGTGCTCGTCACGAGCCGGGAGGTGCTGCATGTGCGCACCGAGCACGAATTCGCGGTGCCTCCACTTGAATTGCCCGATCCCTCTCATCTCCCCGAACTTACAGCACTCGCACGCTCTCCGTCAGTGGCACTCTTTCTCCAGCGGGCGCAGGCGGTCAAGCCCGAGTTCCAGTTGACCACTACCAATGCCAGAGCCGTGGCGGAGATCTGTGTTCGCCTGGATGGGCTTCCATTAGCAATTGAGCTGGCAGCGTCTCGTATGAAGCTACTGTCTCCACAGGTCATGCTCGCGCGACTGGGCCGTCGACTTACCATGTTGACAGGCGGGCCACGAGATGTGCCAACACGACAGCAGACCTTGCGCAACACCATCGAGTGGAGCTATCAACTGCTCAATGCCTGGGAACAGCGACTTTTCCGAAGGCTCTCTGTCTTTGTTGGCGGCTGCACGCTGCAGGCAGCAGAAGTCGTCTGCGCTGGATCTGACTACGGGGTGGGGCAGGTGTTGGACGGCATAGCCTCACTCATCGACAAGAGTTTACTGCAACGAATGGAGCAAACAGGAGAAGGAAGTGAGGAGCCGCGCCTGCTGATGCTGGAAACAATCCGTGAGTACGGACTGGAGGCACTCACCGCCAATGGGGAAGAAGAAGTCGCCCGGCAGGCGCATGCTGACTACTTTTTGCAGTTTGCGGAAGAGGCGGAGCCGGCGCTGAAAGGGCCACTGCTCGTCGCCTGGCTAGAGCGGCTGGAGCGGGAGCATGACAACTTACGCGCGGCATTGCAATGGGCGTTAGAAAGCGGGAGAGCTGAAATGTCCTTACGCCTTGGTACCGCGCTAGAGCGCTTCTGGGTGGTGCGCGGCCACCGCAATGAGGGGCTGGATTTCCTGGAGCGCGCATTGGCGGGAGGCGCAGGAGTTGCAACGGACATACGTGCAAGGGCGCTGCTTGTCACCGCACGGCTCGCCTTCAATCAGAGCAACTATGACCAGGGAGAGGTACTGATCCAGGAGAGCATGGCGCTGTTCCGGGAGCTAGGAGACAGACGAGGC
>JBKPAZ010000293.1:0-4404 GCA_046726655.1 Chloroflexota bacterium | reverse complement strand
ACTCGAGAGCGAATATATTGACGTACCATTTGCACGAGCGGACTGGTTTCGGCCCAGGAGGTAAAACCGATGGCCTCCATCAAGCCCTCGGCTGCGCCTTCCAGTTGCGCCGCATGTATGCTCGCAACAGTCGGGTCAGGTTCCCCTCGCAATCCAACCGATATGCTTAACCAGGACATACCTGTCGTAATGAATTGTTTGTGGTCTAGTTTGTAGCACAACTGAATACTTTTGAGCAGGTAATCAATGGACTCCGCGTATTTGCTCTCCAAGATCATCATGGCACCATGATCTTTCAACACATCGGCGACAGAGCTGGTGTCTCCCACCAGCTCAAAGAGTTCTCTGCTTTGTGTATAAAAATCCCGCATTTGCTCGAAATCACCTGTGAAGCCTGCCGCCGCCCCTAAATAAAAGAGTAATTGAGCGCGTAACCAGGGATCGTCTGTTGTCGTGAGGTATTGTAGCCCCTCCAGGCACGCCCTCCTTGCGGTTTCATACTCGCTCATCGCAAGAGCCGCCCATGCGCGGTGAATCAGCGCCGCCACCAGCCCTATAGGGTCATCCAGTCGCTGCCAGAGCGCGATACTTTCTTCAACCAGTGCTGCTGCCCGGGTCTGGTCATTTTCCAGAGACGTCAGGCGGGAGTACTCACTCAACGCTTTCGCCCGCCCCGCCAGCACCATCTCTCCGGTCTCTTCCACCAGCGGCAGTTCCAGGGTTGCTCCCAGCCAGCTACGTGCTTCAACCAGGTAGCCCTGCCACTCCCAGTAGGGCCGTAAAGCCGCAGCCAGGCGAAGACAGAGTTCAACAGCAAGCAATCCCGCGCCGGGAACTGCTTTCGACGATAACGTTCTGCTGCCAGCAACTTCTGTGCACTCTTCGATCAATCCCCGTGCGGTGAAGGTGCTTATCCTCATCCCGCTCCTGGCTCGTTGGAGTGACCATTCCAGGGCGGCGCGGAAATTATCGCGGTCAGCCTTCAGCCGCGCCAGCCACACCTGTTGCTGTGGTCCTCTCAAGCCTAGCTCGGCAACTTCCGCGACCCGCATATAATACCAGGCGTGCCAGTCGCGCAGCCGCTCTAGTTCTCCTTGCCCGCTCAATTGTTCAAGCGCATACTCGCGCAGCGTTTCCAGCACCGTAAAACGTACCTGCTCGCCCGCAACCGGCAGCCGTACCAACAAGCTGTTATCCACCAACCGCATGAGCATTTCCAGCAAGTCGCCGGAAGCAGGGGTCCCCCGCAGATCTGCCGCCAGGCTTTGCATCATCGCTTCTGCTGCCTCAAGTGACCATCCCCCGGTGAATACTCCCAGGCGGGGAAACCACGCTTGCTCGACCGGGGAAAGCAGGTTGTAACTCCACATAATAGTATTACGCAGCGTTTGCTGCCTGTTGGGCAAATTCCTGGCTCCCCCTGTCAGCACGTCGAGCCGTGCCACTGAGAGCCGTTTTAAAAGCAATGCTGGTGGCAGCACCTTGACACGTGCAGCCGCCAGTTCCAGCGCCAGCGGTAAGCCATCAACCCTGGCACAAATCTGCACGATGCTGGTCGTGTTTTCGACGGTTAGGGTGAAGTCGGGCACTACCGCCTGTGCCCGTTCCACAAAGAGTTGGATTGCACTATACTGCAAAAGGTCCGTCGTCTTCAGCTCGATGCTGGGATCGGGTACGTCCAGAGGTGGGACACTGAACTCGTATTCGCCATACAGGTGCAGCACCGACCGGCTGGTTACCAGCACCTTGAGATCAGGAGCCGCTGCCAGTATCTCGTCTACAACTATGGCCGCTTCTCCCACATGCTCAAAATTATCCAGCACCAGCAGCAGTTGCTTGTTTCGCAGGTATGTAGTCAGGCTTTGGATCGGAGGAAGGCTGGGCGTGGGCTTCATATTCAACGCCTGGATGATATTCATTGGCACTAGCGAGGGATCATTCACCCCGCCTAGAGGAACAAACCACACACCCTGTATAAACACCTCGACCATTTGACTTGCAACATGCAGGGCGAGACGCGTTTTGCCACTGCCACCCGACCCAATGAGCGTCACGAGGCGCACCTCGTCTCGTCCAAGCAGTTGCAGGAGTCGCTCCACGGCCCATTCTCGGCCGATGAGCCGCGTGGTCGGGGCAGGCAGATTGTGCCGCAGGGTGTGCATAGAAGAGCGGGGATCACTGGTGGGAATAGATTGAGTGCGTTTCGCCGCAAGCTGACTGAGGGGAGGTTTCTGCCATTCTTCTGCGCTAAAGCTGTTTGGCTCCATATGTGCCAGTTCCAACAGGTGGAGCGCTTCATCCTGGGAAGAGATCGCATGCCAGCGTGCCAACGTAGTGACGATCCGCTGTACCTCCAGGTGTGTGAGATGCGCGTTCCCGCTGCCATTCAGCTTGCGACTGAGCACCTTTGGGTGCAGACCAAGCGCACCGGCCAGTTCATTCTGGGAATAGCCACTTGCACGAACATACTTCTGTACGCTATCACCAAATGCATTGACATTCATATGAATTCCACCTCTCACGTTTGTTCCTCCCAGACAGCATCAGATCTCTCAGTAATTCTTGAGTGGACTTTGAGTAGATTTCGAGTTACCAGAACCATGGAAAGAATAGCCCTCATAAGTATACTAAGATCGAAGCTACAAATCAATAGAAAGGAACCAGCTATGTGCACTCTTCAAATTCATGTACAGTGTTATGACAGGTTCTTCGAAGTCTTTTCAGAAGAGGTCGAAAATGCCGAACTCACGGTCGAACATATTGTGAGCCATGTACTGCTTCACCTTTTTGATGAGGTGACGGTGGATGATGTGACTATTCGTTTCTCTTCTAATTTACAGATGGGTTTGCAACATTGTTCTATCCAAATTCAAGCCCAATGTGCTTGCCAGACCTTCGCTTTGCTTCCACGTACTAAGGAAAACATGGAGCTTGCAGTAGAAAATAGTATGTGTTCTATTCTGAGGGAACTTTTTGGATCGGTGAGTGTAGATAGCGTTACGTTCAATCCTTCTCCATGGAACTTCGATTACAACCATAGTATCGCCAGTAGCGTATAATGTAATATGTACCTTCTATACGCTTTGTCCGGCCTTTGATGTAACAAGGAGAAGAAGTTTTTGAATAAGATGAAAGTCGAACAGAGCATTCATATCAACCTTCCAACTGAGGAAATCTTCGCATATTTAAGCAACCTTGAGAACATGGCTAACTGGTCCAGTGCTGTCATTTCTGCCAGGAAAATCTCATCAGAAGAGATGCTAATAGGAACTACGGTTCGATGTACAATACGGATTTTGGGAAGGTGGTTTTATACTACCTTTGAGATCGTTGAATGTGTACCCAACCGCTACCTGACCATTAAAAGCATCAGCGGTGTCGCACCAATCCTCATTTGTTATCGATACGAGCCAGTGGAAGGTGGCGGAACAAATATCTCTCTGGAGGAAATTATCCATTTCACAGGCGGTGTTCTGGGATTTGCAGAGCCAGTGGTCACAAGCATCATCCGCCGCCAGGTTGCATACGATCTGCTAACGTTAAAGGAAATATTGGAAGCGGGAGTTTCAATGCGTAGCAGTGCTGGTTAATCGAGCTAAAGATGCACGTTGGTAGTTCCTACCGCACCAATCCAACCTTTATGCTTCCCTCCGCTTTCACCTCCTCCACATCAACATCCAGACTTTCTTTCACCTCAATTTGCCTGGCACGAGTAACACTCATAATGTCTGCCCTGGCTGCTCTCAACATTTCAGCAATATCGGGTTCCGTTGTCGCCAACTGTAATCGCTTCAACTCCGCTCCCAACGAGATGTTGGACTCGCTCTTATAGCGGCGCACGGCAGTGGCAACCTCTATCAAAGCCGCACCAGCCGCATCGGCTGTCTCACTCAAAAGAGACTCGTTGACGACAGGCCAGTGACTGGTGTGAATCGAACCTTCACCTACGATAGGGACAAAGAGCGCCTGGTAGACCTCCTCCGTAATGTAAGGCAAGATTGGAGCGAACAGTTTGATGACCGTCAAAAGCACATGATAGAGCGTGTAGCGTGCGCCCTCACGCAGCGCGTTTGACTCATCGTAGAGACGCTCCTTGGACATCTCCAGGTAGTTATCCGCTAAATCCCTCCAGAAGAAACTCTCCGTCTCGCTTTTGGCGGCGGCATAGTCATAGTTGCGGAAAAGATCCGTCACACGCCGGATTAACCACTGCGTGCGCGAAAGCATCCAGCGGTCGTTAGGAGTGAAGTTCGGTAGCCCGGCAGGCAGTTGATATCTTTCCAGAAAGCGCTGGCTAAACTTAGCCACGTTCCAGAGCTTTGTGACCAGTTTACTCCCAAGGGCAATTTTCTCCTCGCTGATTGTCGTGTCCTTACCCAGGCCCGTGCTCCCTGCCCAGTAGCG
>JBKPAZ010000292.1:0-14714 GCA_046726655.1 Chloroflexota bacterium | reverse complement strand
CCGACCCCAATTGCAGAGCGGTACGATTTTGTCTGGGGGGCAAGCCTCTACAATGTTGCGGCCTGGCGCAAAGGGAATCCGAATATCTTTCTCACCTACTATATTCCTTTCAACCGCGATTTTGGGACCTTTACGGACCACAGTGCTCTACATGACCTGGCATGGTGGCAAGCCAATTATCCCGATTGGATTCTCTATCGCTGCGATAAAAAGACCCCGGCCTACTTTGGAAGCAGTGATAATGTGCCCCTTGATTTCTCCAATAGTGCTGTCATCTCCTGGCAGGTACAGACCTACGCACAGCCGGCAAGCGCATCTGGCTACGATGGGATCGCTGCAGACAATGCGGACCTGGGCAACTGGACAGGTGCTTGCGGCGTCTATAGAAACGGCACCTGGATGCAACTCTACAGTGGGCAGAGACAAGATGACCCGGCGTGGCAAAACAATGTGATCTTCTGGCTCTCACAGATGCAGAACGCTCTGCATGGACTCAATCCACCACTTGCCTTGATCCCAAATACCAGTTTTGCCGATGTTCCTGTCACCAGTCCGCTTGTGCAGAAGATGGCAGACCACGTCGACGCGTTCGGTGAAGAGGGAGGATTTACGCTCCAGGGGAAGGGCTATCTGACCGGCACAGCCTGGCTGCAACACATGACCTTCATCGCCTCTTTGCAGGCACAAGGGAAAGCGTACTACAGTGCGAATCAATTTCCTTCTGTTGGGAAACAAGAGATCCAATGGGCCCTGGCATCCTATCTCATGTGCAAAGCCCATGCGGCTGCCATCGCCATCTCGGGAATTCAACAGTATGGGAGTGCAAACTGGTATCCAGAATATGCGGCACAACTTGGAGATCCAAGCGGGGCAATGTCCCAGGATCAACAGGTCTATTGGCGCTTCTATACGAACGGGCTGACCATTGCCAATCCGAGTGCAACCCAATCCTATATGATTACGCTGCCGTCAGGGGTGCATTATGTTGATCTTTATGGCAACCATGTTGGTCCCACGATCACAATGGCCATTCATACCGGAATGGTGCTCCTCGTTGCTCCATGAGGATGGCAGGCATTACTCATTCGCGCTGCGGCTGTCGCGAGCACGCCAAGCGAGGAGAGGATCATCAGCCTTTCATCCAGGGGCTGGTATGATTCTTTCATGAGGCAACGTATTTGCCAAAGTAAGATTCTTCGTGAGTCAATTCGCTTCTTTATGAAGTGCATAAAATAGTGTATTCTAAAGATGTGTTTTCACACGTTACATCCTATACTCAATAGCAAAGCGTATCAAGCTCTATGCTATGGGTTACGACACTTTTCGATAGCCACTAGACTAGAAGCCCTGGTGTCACCCCATTCACTGCGCTCAGGGTAAGCTCTGAGCGCAGCGAAGGGTCGTGCAGAGGAGCCGCTTCCTGCTCAGGCTTAACCGATCAGCCAGGAAGGATATGTATCCAACGCATCTGGAGGCAGGTTATGGATATCAAGCACACGATTGAACTGATTGTCTCGGCATTCGAGTTGGCGGGAATTGCTGTTCTCGTGATTGGTTCAATCCTCGCGTTCGTACGATACGTTGTTTCTCTCATCCGATTTCGTGACGGCCCGGCGGCTTATCGCCATCTCCGCCTGTACCTGGGGAGATCGATCGTGGTCGGGCTAGAACTCCTGATCGCTGCCGATATCATCCGCAGCGTGGCCATCGAGCCAACCTTCGCGAGCGTTGGCGTGCTTGGGCTTATTGTGCTCGTCCGTACGTTCCTGAGCTGGTCGCTCGAGGTTGAGATCAATGGTGAATGGCCCTGGCAGCGTTCGCGTCTCCACAAGGGCGAACCGTCAGACCAGAACAAACTTTGAAGTTCATCACGGATACCCATTGCAGTAGCGCACAACAATAGTGTGTTTTGAAGTTGTATTTCTGTTCCCCAGCAGCTATACTGGGAGCAGAGATTGACGTGCTTTCTGTGAGGGGTTCTATCCTGGAAGGATACCTGATGATGCCAGCCACACAACGACCGAATGTCATCTCATTTCACCCGGACAATCTCGGCTACGGCAAGTCGTGCTGCTTCGGCTATGGAGAGCAAGTGGAGTCGAACCGCCAGGGATTCCTCTGGACTCTGTACCGGCCAGGAAATAGCCTTGCCAGCCTGATGTGGGCCGAACAAACATGTTGAATGTGCTGCGCTTACGCCTACAAGGGATCGGCGACTGGCTTTCTGCTGCCGACCCAGGATTCATCCGCACACAGCTTGGCTTGCGTGCAGCGCTTGCCACGCTGATCACATGTCTGGTGGTGCTCGTGGTTTCCATCTTGTTGACGGGTGCGCCGGTACCGGCAGTGGGTCTGTTCGGCGCCCTCATGTGCTTTCTCGCCTTTTTGGTCATCAACGACCCTTTTCCTGCCGACCGAAGAGTCACCACGCTGCTGGCGATTTTTCCCCTAGCAGCTGCCATAACTCTAGCGAGTCTGCTCGTCGATTTGTTTTGGATCCGCATCATTACGCTGTTGGCGCTCCTTTTCGTGAGCTTTTATCTCCGTCGTTACGGCTTGCGCGCGCTCGAACTCTCGCTGCTTGCCGCTTTGGGCTATTACTATGCGTCCTTGATTGGGGTACGCCCGAACATGCTGGTCATCTTATTATTGGGCGTAGGGGTCGGACTCGCGAGTGCATTCGTGTTTCAGTTTGTGATCCTTCCCGCCGACCCGCTGCGTTCGACGCGGCGCGCCATCGGCGTTTTTTATCGTCTTGTCGCGGAGACAATTGGAGAGACCGCGCACGGTTTGGACGACAAGGTCAACTCGACCGGGTGGGACAAGCTCCTGCAGCGTCGGATGCGTCAAATTCACTATGCGCGTTCTGTCATCGATAGTCAACTCGCAGCCGCAGCCGCTGCTTTGCCATTGCAGTGGACGCTAGATCGTATCACTCGTCTGCAGGTTGCGCTTTACAGCGCCGAACAAGGGCTTGGACTGATGGGGGAAGGGGCAAAGGCACTGCGCGAAAAACTCGCCGAATTCCCCGACGACGTCGAGCGTTCGCTCATCCGCACATTGAACGCGCTACAAGATGCGGTGGCACACCTCGCCAGCGCCGAGAGTGTAGCGGAATTGCACCTGCAAGCTGAGGAATTACAGGTGCGTGCCCGCTCACGATTAGTGGATGGGCAGCAAGAAGGATGGGCTTATCCAGTACTGCGTCTCAGTGTCGGCGGAGTCGAGGTTTCACGTGCGGTGCAGCAAGCGCGCACCCTGGACCCCAACGTGGGCGCAGTTGCAGCTTCAGCGCCGCAAGAGGGTGCGGTGGTGCTGGGCGGCAACCCGACGTCAAAAGCGCGTCCGACTCCGCCGCTGGTGGCTTTCGCCGGCATGAAACTGCATCCGACGACGGCATTAGGCATCCAGGCCCTAGTGGCGACGGCGCTGGCTATGAGCGTGGCAGTTCTATTTGGCTCCGAGCATCCGAATTGGTTGTTTTGGTCGGCGTTTGGAATGGTCGTCGGCTCAACCGGCGAATCGCTGCGGCGGATGCCGCCCAAAATTATTGGCACGGTCGGCGGCGCGTTTGCAGGCGTGGCACTGGCGCTCCTGTACCCGGACAATGTGTATTTCATCGCCATGGTGATTGGCGTGTGCATCTTTATGGTGGTGGTCGTACGACCGATCTCCTATCCGTGGATGGTCTTTTGGACGACGATGGCCTTCGCACAGCTTTACACGAGCGGGCATCCCATACGAGAGGTTCTGATTGCGCGTCCACTCAATACACTGCTCGGCGCGGTGATCGCCGCGCTCACCGTCTATTTTGTCGTGCCAGTACGCGCCAGCGATCGTTTCAAGCGGGCAATCGGCGCGTACCTCAAGACGGTGGATACGTACCTCGCCCACTTCGCTGCAGGGCTCGCGGACAAAACAGGCGCTGCGAAATTGTCAGCAGTCGAAATCCAGGTCTCGTCCGCATACGCCACGCTGGAGCAACTCTTACCGTCGGTCGCGTACGAGTATAACGCGCTCACGCGTGTCAATAGCCCCTTGACCCAGCAGCAAACTGCGCTTGCTGCCATACGTCGCTCAATAGGAAAAATGGCTGAGCAGGTGATGGAAGGACTCGTGCCCGTGGAAAATCAAGAAGAAACAGATCTGATTACGGTGATTCAAACGCGGATTCATGAAAACCTGCAGTCACTCCTCACATTCCTCGAGGGCAATCAGAAAGGAATGCTTCGATCACTGGCGGAGTTGCAGTCGGGCGGAAAATCCCCAGGCGTGCTGGAACAGGTGCTGATTCAGGAGGATGAAACGGGCCTAGTCGGGGTGACAGGCAGGCGCGCCTTGTTTTATCTGACACTCCTGCAACAGACAATTATGCAGTTGGCAGCCGGGTTGGGCGCACGCATCCAAGAGCCAGGCTCGGCGGACGAAACAGCGATCACTGACGAAAACAGTTCAAGCAAGGTGGGATAACCGTTGCGTGTCACCTCAAGAGCTATCCCACAGTGTGAAGAGACAACTGAGCAGGGAAAGCAAACGCCAGACCAGGATGCTGAACCAGATTGAGATCTGGTTCAGCCAGGAACTCTGTTTGGAAGCGTAGACACAACTTATGCGATGGCTGATGTTGGAGAGAAAGGCAGCGCGCGTGCTCAGGCTAGCTAGCTGGCCGCTTTTGCCTTGGCTACCCGGGTCCTCCGGGATGCCATGCTGACAGGCCTACAAGAGCCGATTGATCGCCTCAAGCTTTGCCTTCAGTTCTGCATTCGTTTGTTCCTGCTCAAGCAGCAGTTGTCTGATCGCCTCGACCGTATGCTGGAGATCGAGCGGAGGAGCACTCTCCTCTTTCTGCGTCGTAGCGGACTGCAAAAAAGCATTGGCAACGTAACCCGCGATCACACCGAACAGCCCGACCCCGATGGTCATGAGCAGTACTCCCACGATGCGGCCTGAATTCGTCACGGGGTATTTATCGCCGTAGCCAACCGTGGTCACCGTCACATATGCCCACCACAGCGCATCCGAAGCAGTTTTGATATTGGCAGTGGGGTCATGGCCTTCGGTTACTAAGATAAAGATACCGGCAAACTCAATTACGACAATCGTCAGGAAGAGGAGGGTCAGCAGCGTGCTCTCGGCACGGCTCCTGATAAAGGTCAGCCAGAGATGCCGCATCCCAAGGCGACGCAACATCCTATACTCATGCCACATACGATACAGTCGCGCGAGTCGCAAGACGGGGAACGGCAGACTCCCAATACAATCCAGCCAGCCTCCGCCTTCGATCAGATATCTCCCTTTGCTGGGTGCCCTGATGAGTCGACGAAAAAAGTCAAACAGAAAGATCGGAGTAATCCCCACATCGATGAGGTAGGCAAGGTTTTTGACATCCTGATCAATCGGGAGAAGCAATAACAGCAGATTGACGATCGACAAAAGAGTCAGAGTCAGGATGAAGATCTCATAATTGGTTTTGAAGGGTTTTTGCTCGCTGTTTGATGCCATGGCATTTCCTTTCTCAGTGACCACTAATAGTTGTTGTCCGATGCGAATAGGCCTTGAGCACTACATAGCCTGATTGTCTTGCTACTTTCATTCTACACGCTTGATGCAAAACACATGTTGAGAACGCACTATTTTCAGGCACGCCTGGTGCCATTCAATCCAATCGATACTCTCCAATGAGCGAAACAATGTTTCTTGCTTTTGTATCATTCTTGAATGCAAGGAAGTACCAGACAATCAGATCATGTTGGGCAATTTACATATATAACGGAACACAAAAATAGTGTATGATCGGCGAAAGCCGTTCTATTTGCTCTCATGTACCTGATCGAAGAAAGATGGATAATGCGGTCACTCCAAGGATTATGGGCAAAGGGCTGAACTTGCCGATCCTGCTGGTGTTTCTCTCCTTTCTCTTCTAGAGCTGGGTGTTTGGATTTGTGGGCGCGCTGTTGGCAATCCCGGCCACGCTGTTCGTGAAAACGCTCTTACAAGGCCGCCAGGAGACGCGCTTTCTAGTCGTGTTACTCAGCGGGCAGGGCGGACAGTGATGTAGCTGTAACCATTGCTCATGACAGGCAGGATGAGAATAACAGAGTTGAAGAACATAGTGACTCACCTGATACTAGGCGTGCAACATTGAAAGTGGACTCGATAGAGGCTACTACGCCTGAAGAGTGAAAGCGTGAATACAATGGCAACAACCAGCGAGCAAAAACCCATCAATACCAATTATGAGATGTTCATCCTGGTGCTATCTGTTTTGTCGATCTTCAATCTGATAGTGGAGTTTCTCCCGACAATCTGCAAGCCGGCCTGCAAGAGATCAAACGCATCATTTTGGAGCAAGAACAATACACTGCCGAACTCAAAAAGAGACTCGAAACGATCGATGGACTCCTGCATCAGAAGGCCGAATAAGCATGCGCATATTGTATGATTATGTTCTTGGGGTTATACTACATTCGGTAGAGAAACAAACGGTCTATCAAAAACACATTATGCAATATGACCGTTTGTTACTTCTTAAAAGTATTGTAATATGAAACATGCGGGTGTACGCACAAATTGTAGGTGATTAGTAAAGGAGAAACGTTATGACCCTCGGTCCGTTAGAATACCTCATGGTTGCCTTTGAAGGCAATCGCTTTTCGGGACAGATTCTCACTGCATTGCGTGATGCGCAGGAGAAAGGCATCATCCGGGTCATCGATCTGCTCGTGATTAAAAAAGATGAGCAGGGCAACGTGATGGCGCTGGAATTGAGCGACCTCAGCGAGGAAGAAGCCCGCCCATTTGGTTTTCTCGCAGGTAAATTGCTGAGCATCTTCGAGCCAGATGATGTCGAGGCGACAGCCGAACAGATGCCTAACAACAGTGCGGCAGGTCTCCTGCTGATCGAGGATACCTGGGCAATTCCATTAAAGGAAGCCATCTTGAATGCAGGTGCCGTAGCCAGGGCTGGTGGCCTGGTGGCTCCGGAAGTGGTACAGTCGATCGAGGCAGAAATTGCAGCGGAAGCTGCCAAGTAAAAGGAGAACAATTATGATGAGAAGACGAGTCATGCGCCGGGCAGTAGTGAGAACCGCCGTGGTCGGAGGTACTGCCTATGCAGTAGGACATCATGCAGCTACGAAATCGGCGGAGCAGCAGCAGATGGATGCCCAGCAGAACGCACAGATTGACGATCTGCAGCAACAGCAAGACGCGCAACAGCAGCAGGCAGCGCAGCCAGTCTACCAGCAACCGGCACCACCTCCACCACAGGCGGCTGCACCAGCACCGTCTGCCGGATTGAGTCCTGACGACATTTCGCAATTAAAGCAGCTCGGTCAGTTACACGAGTCGGGGGTCCTGACCGACGCCGAGTTTGAGGCCGCAAAGGCGAAGATTCTGGGAATCTAGTCATCAGTCGGATTGGCCTGGCATATGATATGAACGTTTTCGAAGAGTTTAAGTGGAGAGGCATGCTCTACGACGCCTCAGAAGGGCTGGAAGAGGCGCTGACTAACCAGAGCATCACAGGTTATATCGGCTTTGATCCAACTGCTGCAAGCCTGCATGTTGGCTCTTTACTTCCTATCATGGGGCTGGTGCGACTTCAACGGCATGGCCATACACCTATCGCATTGGTAGGTGGCGGGACCGGCATGATTGGCGACCCAAGCGGCAAGACCCAGGAACGCCAATTGCTGTCGAAAGAGCAGATTGAGTACAACCTTGAAGGCATCAAAGCGCAACTCAGTCTATTTCTGGATTTTGAGACAAAGACCAATCGGGCCATGCTCATTAACAATGCCGACTGGCTGGTCCCCGCCAGCATGGTCGATTTTCTGCGTGATGTGGGGAAGCATTTTACAGTAAACTACATGCTCGCGAAAGAATCGGTGAAACGCCGCTATGAAGAGGGAGAGGGCATCTCCTTCACCGAGTTTAGTTATATGCTTCTGCAAGCATACGACTACCTTGTTCTGCATGATCGGTTTGGCTGTACGCTACAGATGGGAGGTAGCGACCAGTGGGGCAATATCGTGGCAGGCACGGAACTCATTCGCAAGATGCGCAGAGCTAAAGGCTATGCCATGGTTTTCCCGCTGGTGACAACCTCTGCCGGTATCAAATTCGGAAAGACCGAGGCCGGATCAGTCTGGCTCGATCCAAACCTCACCTCGCCATATCGATTCTACCAGTTCTGGATCAACACCGATGACAGCGACGTGGTAAAGTATCTGAAATTCTTTACCACGCTTGATCAACCGACAATTGCAGAACTCGAACTTTCGGTTGCTGTTTCGCCTGAGAAACGCGAGGCGCAAAAGCGGCTTGCCGAAGAGGTGACTCGCACGGTACATGGCGAAAGTAATCTCCGCAAAGCAATACAGGCCTCAAGAGTGCTGTTCGGCGGCGAAATAGCAGATCTAAGCGCCAGCGATGTACTGGACATTTTCGCGGAGGTGCCATCCAGCAACATACCCAGAGATACCTTCTCCCATGAAGGTATCTCTCTCGTGGATCTGGTGATAGCCTGCGGTTTTGCTACATCGAAGAGCGCGGCGCGGCACTTGATCGAAGCAGGGGGTATCTACGTCAACAACCGGCGAGAATCGGACGTCCAGGCGACAATCGGCCCTCCCATGTTGATCGAGGGACAGTATCTTGTCTTACGCAAAGGGGCGAGGGCATACCACCTGGTAAGAGTTGTCTGAGGATCATTTGCCTCCACGTTCGCTGACATCTTTATAAACATGCATTGCCCCTGTTCCGATGGCTGTTACAAGTGATGCGAATGTTACAAATATCGCTGGCGAATCCAGAGGGCGACCACAAGGGTGCGCCCCTACCATGTTACGAATCGACTTCTCAGGCTCGTCCATAGTAGGGGCGATGGCTTGTCCTCGCCCAGGGGTGGGGTGGTCGCCCTGTTCCGGTCGCCTTGCTACCTCGCCATATTGTATTCCCAATGTCATTCGTCAGTAATATCTGATGCAAGTGTTACAAGTGATGCAAATGTTACAATGAGCAAGAAGCTGATGCTTTTCAGCTTATGACACCTTCTCTTTACCTCGAACCAGCGATGTCAAAACGCCAAAAGCGGCAACGCACGCGCACACGATAAAGGCAGCATGAAAAGCATTGGTGAATGTCTGTTGCAGGTAACTGATTTGTTCGGGCGACAGCGAATGTGAGGATTGATTGGAGCTGAGTATAAGACCTGCTGTAGCACCTCCAAAAGCTGCAAAAATGGCTCCTGCAAGCGCTACACTTATACTTTGGCCGACGACACGCCCGGTAGCCAGGAAACCGGAGGCAGTGCCTTGCTGATTACGTGGAGCAGCGCCCATGAGCGCACTGTTATTCGGCGACTGGAACATAGCCTGACCCGCACCAGTGACAACTAATCTCCAGACGATATCCCATATTGGACTATGAGCATTAAGCTGGCTAATGAGAATCAGCCCGAAGCAGGCTATGGATAATCCCCCCGCAGCCAACCAGCGTGTACCGATTCTGTCCGCAAGCGCGCCACTGAAAGGGGCAATCACAGCGATAGTAAGCGGCAACGGGGTTAGCAGTAATCCTGCCTCCGCGGTTGAGAATCCGCGTAACTCTTCTAGATAAAAGGGCAGCATGAAGCTGACAGCGAAGAGTGCCAGGAAACTCAGAATGAGGCTTACATTGGCCGAGAGGAAGACACGCCGCTTCAGTAATGAAAAGTCAATAATCGGGTCCGAAACACGCGTCTCAACAATGACCAGTGTGACTATCGCCAGGATGCTTACAACAAGTGTGCCGATCAGCAATGGCGAGTTCCAACCCCACTCTTGACCGAATGAAAGCCCCAACGTCAGAGCCACCAGTCCAATTCCGAGCAATACAGCGCCAACGGGATCAAAACGACCCCGGTTTCTATGCATACGCTCGGTCAGAACACGCAATGTGGCGATCACGCCAATAATACCAAAGGGTATGTTGACATAGAAAATCCAGCGCCATGTAAAATGTTCAGTGATAAGACCACCGAGTGTAGGCCCGACACTTACACCAAGCGCAACGATTACTGCATTCATGCCCAGCGCTCGTCCACGTTCATGTGCAGGGAAAGCACTGGTGAGCATGGCCGGACTGACGGCCATAATGAATGCCCCTCCCAGGCCCTGCAATGCTCGTGCAGCAATCAACATGCCAAGTGAGACGGAGGCGCCACAAATAGCTGAGCCGGTTGTGAAAATAATGAGCCCGGCAACCCATATCGGTTTGCGACCAATCATATCTGCCAGGCGCCCTGTAGTCAGAAGCACTCCGGCAATGACCACGAGATATGCAATAATCACCCACTCTATAGCACCATTCAAGGGAACACCAAAATAGTGAGCAATGGTAGGAAGACTGATGTTCACAATGGATGTATCAAGCGTTGCCATAAAAATACCAATAGCCAGGATCGCCAGTACTGCCCATTTATTGGCATGTTCCTGTCCATCGTCTTTACTGGCAATAGCACCGTTACTCTCCTGTATCTTGGAAGTATCGGCAGACCGAGTTTGGTTTTCCAGGTCAGTTTCTTTTTGCTTCATATCCGTTCTTTTTGGGAAGTAGCGTGACAAAATATTACATACATATAGATTATAGACTCTTTAAACCATAACACTGCATACACCCTTTCCTATTTCACAAAGAAATAAATCGTCATAGCAGTGCCCACCAGGATTACAAAGCCACGCACTAAACGCTGGTCGAGCCGACGAGCAAGGGAAGCCCCAGAGAAGCCGCCTATTATTGCACCTATAATCATTACAATTGCCTGCAGCCAGAACACCGCTCCTGCAACGATAAAGGTGATGACCGCAACGCCGTTGATGCAGCTCTGTAATACGGTCTTCAGTCCATTCATTTCGTGAATGTTCTCCATGCCCATGATTCCCAATGACGCCAGCATCATAATACCTATGCCTCCACCAAAGTATCCTCCATAGATAGCAATGATAAGTTGGAGAAGCGAGATACCAGCCAGTCTTAACCAGGAAATGCGTGTCTCTTTCGTAGAGGCCTCTCGCTTGCGTAGCCGGGCTGTGATGAGTGGACTAAATGCAAACAACAATGTTGCCAACAACAGGAGATAGGGTATAAGTCGTACGAAGGTAGATTGCGAGGTACGCAGCAGTAAGACAGCGCCGAGAATACCGCCTACCAGGCTGGTACTGACGAGCACCAGCATCAGCACTCGATTCTGCTTTGCAATTTCTTTGCGATACGCGCCTACACTGGCTAACGAGCCAGGCCATAGCGCCACAGTACTCGTCGCGTTGGCCTGAATGGGCGGTACACCCGAGAAGATCAAGGAAGGGAATGTGATGAAGCTGCCGCCTCCGGCGACGGAGTTGAGTGCGCCGCCAAGGATTGCGGCGATGAAGAGAATGAAGCCTGATAAGAATGTCATTAGAGTTCGCGCCTAATCAGTCACTCACCGTTGGCTCGTCATGTCCTGCATCAGTTCTTTTTTCTTCTTTGGCTAGCGTAATAAGATACTGGAGAGCCTCTTCTGCCGTCTGCACAATGCTCATTTTCACATTTAAGCGTCGCAGCATCTCAGTGTCTTCAATGCCCTCTATTTGCTTCTTCGCGTAGGGGACGATTTCTGGGAACCGCGCTTGAATGACATCTAGAACAGCCAGATGCAGCCCTCGTAGTTCTCCCTCCCGCCTCTCTTCTTGCACGACCCAGGAATCTTCTAATATGTCTCTGTACATGGCAAACCTCCTATTCAGCCATTCTTGGTCAGAACCTTCTTTAAATACTAGCGACGCAAACCTACGAGCATATTCCAACAAGTTGTATTCTTGCGCAGTTGCAAGCTTAGTTGCAACCTCGTCAATTATCTCATGTTGCCCACCGTCTTTTGTTAAGGGTACCAGTGGCAGTAATCCCGTCAGGCCAGTTTGTACGATTTCCCCTGCTGCAATCTCCCAGAGCTTGATGATTATAAAGTGAAAGCGCAGCACTTCATGTCCTGCGGGGGCCTCCCAGACCAGGGGCGACTCTGCGATCTTACGGTCCCTTCTCAAGTAGATCAGACAAGGCAACACAGGCCGGCCATGCTCACGGGTGGCAAGTACATTATACTCCAGAAGACGTTGAGCCATGTCTTCGTCTTTGTAGCTTTGGACCTCCATTTGTATCAGAAGTGGTTTCCCACTATATACTACATCCAGGAGAAAATCTGCCTCACGTGTCCAATTCTTCAGTTCAATTGAAAGCGCATCGTTGTAGATGGCTCCCTTCAATATCCACGATACAAAATCCTGCGGGTTGGCTCTAATGAGTCGTTTCATAGTATCATCCCACGGTTTCGCCATAGCACAGAACCCTTTCCACGTATTTTATATTCTATGGCAAGTGTAACATACCTGGAAACGGCCTGTCGAGCTTTACACCTCCCCGTACACTATTCTCCCACCCAAAATTGTCGCCTGCACCCCATTCTCGCCCATCTTCTCCTGTGGCACACTCAGAATATCCTCGCGCAGCACTACAGCATCGCCCAGCTTGCCCACCGTCAATGATCCCTTACTGTCTTCCTCAGCACCAGCGTATGCAGCTCCCATTGTGTAGTCCCAGATTGCCTGCGTAACTGGCAAAGCCTGGTCAGGCAACCAGGGTGGACGCTGTTGCGATGTAGCAGGATCATTGCGCATGGTGGCGGCGTATAGTATACGCATTGGATCAAATGTCTCTACGGGGGCATCGGAACCTAACGCGAGAGGAATGCCCATCTGTTGCATTGTGCGATAGGCATAGGCGCGGCGGTGACGCTTGCCCCAGTAGCGTTCGGCGATGTCGCGATCTGCGACGGCGTGATATGGCTGCACCGAGGCTACAACACCGAGACGGCGCATGCGTTCCAGGTCTTCGGGAGTGATCAACTGTACGTGCTCGAGGCGGTAACGTAAACGTGGCGCTTTTGTTGTTTGCGTGTCGGCAAGGTGACGCTGCGCCTGCTCAAATGAATTGAGCGCGACATGAGCGGCACGGTCGCCGATGGCGTGAATGGCAATGCTCATACCGAGTTCGGCAGCCGCGCTCACCGTCTCCTTCATCTCCTGCTCTGGCAGCACCAGTATACCGTAGTTGTCGCGATTGCCTTCAAAACCGTCGAGCATGGCTGCGGTTTGCGAGCCAAGCGTGCCATCGGCGAAGATTTTGATGCCGCCAAGGTGCAGCATGTCATCACCAAACCCCGCACGCAATCCCAGATCTCGAAGCTCGGGCAACATGTGGCGTGGGAGAATCATGTTGACACGCACACCCAACGCTCCCTCCTCGCGCAGTTGCTGGAAAAGGTTCAGCGCGTCGCTCTCCTCGATATCGTGGATCGTGGTAAGGCCAGCTTGCTGCAACTCTTTCAGTTTGCCCTGTACAAGGTGGCGGGTAAGCACTGGATCGCGCTTGTCAATGATGTCATAGACGAGGGAGGTTGCTCCCTCCTCCTGCAAAATACCCGTAGGTTCGCCTGTACTATCCCGTAAAATAGCGCCGTTCAGGGGTTCAGGCGTTTCTGCTGTAATGCCCGCTCGTTGCAAGGCCAGCGAGTTGACCCACAACAGATGGCCATCCTTGCTTGATAGGGCCACGGGATGCTCTGGTGCAGCGAAATCCAGCGATGCTTTAGAAGGAAACTGCTGGCCTGGCCAGACATTCTTATTCCACTGGCCACCTTGTATCCATTGACCTGCTGGTGTCTGGGCTGCCCGCTGGCGCACAAGGTTCGCCACTTCATCCTCACTTGAGCACGTTTCAGCATCGATGTTGTGAGAACGATAGGCTGCATAAATCAGGTGCATATGGGCATCAATGAAGCCCGGTAGCACTGTTTTACCGCGCAGGTCAACCAGTTCAGATTGCCTATCACCTGCGCGGCGCACTTCGTCGTTGTCTCCCACGGCCAGGATATGTCCACTTCCGGTGTCGATAGCCATAGCCTGCGCTCGTGGCAACATGGTATCCATGGTGTAGATATTTCCGTTCAGAAAAAGAATGATGCTCATTTTGATCAATACCTCGAAATCAAATAGACGCTGATGACGATTAGAATCCCACCTATGGTAGTAGTTGGCAAAAGCTGGTCGTTTAAGCATACTAGGATGGAATGAGGGTTGTCAAATGGAGTGGAGCGACCAATTTCATATGCCGAAATATACCCACTACAAAATCGGACTATCTTATGGTATAAATTATTATGATATATCAGTCCCTGTTTCGTTGTGTCTTACGTTGACCGGTGTACTCTTCATTCCCTTTCCTGTAGCGCTTTCCCGAAGTGCGTCCCCAGTTTTATGTAGGTTTATTTAAGCTGCGAATTACTCACTGTAGAGACAGAATGTTCCAGGTTGTTGTCGGCGCGGCTTCGTATTTCCTCTCCACGAACTTTGCGTTGACATTGAGAACAGGAGGCAAAGCACGCTATGTATCGATCCCCCGACGGCGAAGAAGTGTTCGTCATTGATTGTCACACCCATCTCTGGGATGCCAGTCCCGCCAACCAACGCAACAAATGGGGCAGAGGCTGGATTGATTGCTTCTACGCCTATACGAAAGGTCTTTCCCCCGCCGAGTACGTCTGGCCGCTCGAGCAGTATGAGAAGTATAGCCCCGAGCGCATGGCTCACGACCTGTTTGTCAAAGGCTACGTGGACATCGGCATCCTGCAATCCACC
>JBKPAZ010000291.1:0-35590 GCA_046726655.1 Chloroflexota bacterium | reverse complement strand
TCACACGATTTCCAGTCGTGCTCACTAGGCCACTATGAGACTCCTCCAGCGCAGCGGAGAGAGTGGGATTCGAACCCACGAGGGCTATTCACCCTACCGCTTTTCGAGAGCGGCACATTCGACCACTCTGACATCTCTCCGCTGCGCAGTATAGCATATCTCCTAAGACAGGGCAAACATTTTTGGGCGACCGCGAGGGTCGCCCTGTAGGCTTTAATCTACCCCAGTCTCCACCTTATGCTCATTCGTAGGTTCCAGCACCTGAGGTACCTCGGGCGCCTGGGGTTCTTTGTAAACTTCTTCGTGAATGAACGTCTCGGTCATCTCACGCGCAATATCGTCATGATGCTGAACAGGTGGGGACTTCATCAGGTAGGCGCTCGGGCCTTCCAGCGTACCACTGATGCCGCGGTCCAGCGCTAATTTCACCATGCGCACCGCGTCAATCACCACGCCGGCAGAGTTTGGCGAGTCCCACACCTCGAGCTTCAGTTCCATATTCAGCGGCACATCGCCGAACGTGCGGCCCTCCAGGCGAATATACGCCCATTTGCGATCCGTGAGCCATGCCACGTAGTCAGATGGTCCGATGTGAACGTTATCTTCACCCAGATCATAGTCCAGTTGGCTTGTCACAGCATTGGTCTTGCTGATCTTCTTCGACTCCAGGCGTTCGCGCTCCAGCATATTGTAGAAGTCCGTATTGCCGCCAACGTTGAGCTGCATCGTCCGCTCCAACTTTACGCCGCGCTCGCGGAAGAGCCGTGCCAGCATGCGATGTACAATTGTTGCCCCCACCTGGCTTTTGATATCATCGCCTATCATCGGCAGATTGGCCTCCTTGAAGCGCTCCTGCCAGTATTGTTCACGCGCGATAAACACGGGAATACAGTTGACGAAACCCACCCCTGCCCGGATAATCTGCTCCACATACCATTTGGTCGCTTCCTCTGAGCCAACCGGCAAGTAATTTATCACAACATCTGTACCAGTATCTTTAAGGATTTTTACAATGTCATTGGTCTGCTTGGGAGACTTGGTAATCACACGCGAGAGGTATTTGCCTAACCCATCGTGTGTCATCCCACGATAAACCTTCGCTCCCAGTTGAGGAACACCGGCAAAGCGATATGTGTTATTCGGTGCAGCGAAAACGGCTTCGCTGAGATCCTTTCCCACCTTGTTCTGGTCAATATCGAAAGCAGCAGAGAACTCAATATCGCTAATGTGATATCCTCCCAGATTCACATGCATCAAACCCGGGACAAAATCGTCCGGCTTTGCTTCGCGATAGTACTGCACACCCTGAACTAGCGAACTGGCGCAGTTACCGACGCCAATAACTGCAACACGCACTTTCTTCTTACTTGTCATACGAATTGTTGTTCCTTTCCTGGGATTATATACTTATCCCAAATCACAAGTTTACTACGATGTTCATACTATACTGTTCTTTTTGCCTGATTGCTATAAGTTTTTTTACACAATCTTTGTGACAAATGTAACACATGTAGTGTGAGCCTATTGCATCTCACAGGTCATTCGAAATCGGTTACAACGTTCGGGCTTGATAAGTGAACGATCCAATATAAAGAATTTCGTGGAGTTGTTTCATAACAAGCCAAATGTTGTGGCAAATGCTGCACTTTACTCTCCTCAGTAGCCCATTTTTGCTGGTATTATCGCCAAAAATTGCAACGATCGTTACAATAGGCGTGGGAAGGTGTTTCAAAGAGCGGTTGAGTAAACATAACGGAGCAAGCAAATTTGTAACCGCATCTTTACTCTTTGACAACGCTTTTCACTCGTCGAAGGTGCTATGCTCAGTAACAGTGTTGTCATTGACCTTTCTGGGGGAATGTGCAAAAGCAATGTTGGGTACAAAAATGGCTAGCTGGTTCTCCTTCGATGAGTTATCAGTACTTCCTTGAAATGAACCAGCAACAATGGAAACACATATTGAAAGGTAGCTGTTGATGAATCGGCGAAAAAAAGTGCTGGTGATTGGTCTGGATTGCGCTCCACCAGAACTTGTATTTGAGCAGTGGCGCGATGAATTGCCGAATTTCAAGCGCGTCATAGACGACGGTGTGTGGGGCAAACTCGAAAGCTGCATTCCCGCAATTACGGTTCCCGCCTGGAGTTCGATGATGTCGAGCAAGGATCCAGGCACGTTAGGTTTTTATGGCTTTCGCAATCGCGGAGACTATTCTTATGAGAAGAACACCCTGGCGAATTCCAATTCAGTGAAAACTGACCGCGTCTGGGATGTGCTTTCGCGAGCAGGGAGAAAAGTTATTACTGTTGGTGTGCCACAAACCTATCCACCCAAACCCGTAAATGGTATTCAAGTTGGATGTTTTCTTTCTCCCTCGACCAAGAATCCCGAAAAACCTTATACCTATCCAGCCCCTGTCATGCAGGAGATCGAGGCAACGGTTGGCGACTATCTCGTAGATGTGCCAAACTTCCGCACCGACGATAAAGAATACCTGCTGCGCCAGATTTATACTATGACCGAGAAACGCTTTAAACTGGTCAAAAAGTGGATCGCAGAAAAAGATTGGGATTTCTTCATGTTCGTAGAGATGGGTACGGACCGTATTCATCACGGCTTATGGAAATACCATGACCCCACCCATCACAAGTATGAACTGCATCCGACGCTCAACCAGAGCATCTATAACTATTATCGCTATATTGACGGTGAGATTGGTCAGATTCTCGATCTCGTAGATGAGAACACCACCGTCTTCATTGTCTCCGACCACGGGGCTAAGAAGATGGATGGCGGCATCTGTGTCAATGAATGGCTTATACGTGAAGGCTATCTGACGTTGAAGTCGCAGCCGGCCACGTTAACATCGATCGACAAGTGTGAGATTGACTGGAGCAAGACCAAAGTTTGGGGCGATGGCGGCTATTATGCTCGTATCTTCCTGAATATCGAAGGGCGCGAGCCGCAAGGCATCGTCAAACCCGGCGAAGTCGAGGCTCTACGTGACGAATTGAAAGCAAAGTTTGAAGCGCTAGTAGACCACAATGGTGTAAACATTGGCACCAGGGTCTACAAGCCGCAGGAAATATATAAGGAATGTAACGGGGTTCCCCCTGACCTGATCGTCTACTTTGGCGATCTCTTCTGGCGCTCGGTTGGCACCGTCGGTCACGGCTCAATCTATACCTTTGACAACGATACTGGCCCTGATGACTGTAACCATGCACAATTTGGCATCGTCATCAAGCACGATCCCTATGCGCATGAGGGTCCTGGTGGGCGTGAACTGACCGGCCTCCAGCTTATGGACATGGCCCCGACTATTCTAAAGCAATTGGACGTTCCTATCCCCGCCGATATGCAGGGAAAACCATTTTAGCACCCGGAGAGAATAGGGATGTCCCCGAAACTCTCCCTTTTCACATACTTTGAAATACATTTGGAGGATTTTCTTACATGTCAAATAAAGGCTTTACTATCTGGTTTACAGGTCTCTCCGGCGCTGGTAAGAGCACCCTTTCTGAAGTCATCGAGGAACGCCTCAAAGCTCGTGGGCGCAACGTTGAGATACTGGACGGCGACATCGTGCGCACCCACCTGAGTAAAGGTCTTGGTTTCAGCCGTGAGGACCGTGATACGAACATCAAGCGTATTGCCTTTGTCTGTGGACTGCTAACTCGCAATGGCGTCATTTGCATCTCCGCTGCCATCTCCCCCTATCGCGAAACGCGCGCATGGGCACGCAACCACGTTGTCAATTTTGTTGAGGTATATGTCAAGTGCCCTATCGAAGTCTGCCGCCAACGTGACGTGAAAGGTCTCTACAAAATGGTTGACGAGGGCAAGATCAAGGGCTTTACCGGCGTTGACGATCCTTATGAGGAGCCAGAAAATCCCGAACTGGTCGTCGAAACCAATAAAGAAACCATCGAAGAGAGCGTAGGGCGTATTTTTGCCAGGCTTGAAGAGCTAGGCTATCTTGAGCCTGAAGAAATGCCCGAAGAAGAAGCCAAAGTAGTGACGGATCGCCTGGCCGCCCTCGGCTACCTGTAATAGCCCCAATCCGCGTAGAGGCGGGGGTTGTGGGGACGCTTGCGTCGCCCCAGGGTAGGCTCCCACCCTGCGCTAGTATAGCAAAGAAGTAAGGATATCTCATGATCAACGGATTAATCGCTCCTCATGGAGGAGAACTCGTAACAAACATGGCAGGCGAAAGTGAACGCGCAGAATTGCAGGAACGAGCCCGCAGCTTGCCGCAAGTGCAAGTAGGCTCGCGCCAACTGGCTGACCTCGAGATGTTAGCCATCGGCGCCTATAGCCCCTTGGGTGGCTTCATGAACAAGGCCGATTACCTCGGCAGTGTCAACGATATGCACCTGAGCAATGGCTTACCCTGGTCGGTGCCCATCACGCTCTCGACCACTTCTGAACAGGCTGCAAGCTTAAAAGAAGGTGCGCAGATTGCCCTTGTCAATGCCCAGGACACGCTTCAGGCCGTCATGACCATCGAGGAGAAGTTTGGCTACGATAAACAGCTCGAGGCCAGCAAAGTCTATCGCACCACAGATGAAGCCCATCCTGGTGTGAAAGTAGTGTACGAGCAAGGCGATGTGCTGCTTGGTGGCTCTGTGCGGGTTGTTGCCTTGCAGCAACCAGCCTTCGCCAACTATCGCTTTACACCCACGCAGTCGCGCCAGGCATTCGCTGAGCGTGGTTGGAAGCGCGTGGTTGGCTTCCAGACACGCAATCCTGTGCATCGCGCGCACGAATATATCCAGAAATGTGCGCTGGAAACGGTCGACGGCCTTTACCTCCATCCACTGGTTGGAGACACTAAAGGCGATGACATTCCGGCCGATGTGCGTATGCAATGTTACGAAGTCTTGTTGGAGAACTACTATCCCGCTGATCGTGTGATACTAGGCGTGCTTCCTGCCGCGATGCGCTATGCCGGCCCGCGTGAGGCCATCTTCCATGCCTTGATGCGTAAAAACTATGGCTGTTCGCATTTCATCGTAGGACGCGACCATGCCGGCGTCGGCAGCTATTACGGCACCTATGATGCGCACTACATCTTTGCCGAATTCGATCCGGCGAAGCTTGGCATTACGCCCATGTTCTTTGATCACACCTTCTTCTGTCGCGCCTGCGATTCGATGGCTTCATCAAAGACCTGCCCGCATAGCAGCGATCAGCATGTGACCCTCAGCGGCACAAAGGTGCGCCAGATGCTGCAGGCCGGTGAAATCCCGCCGCGCGAATTCTCTCGCCCAGAAGTCGCAAAAGTACTGATCGAAGCAATGTGCCAACCCGTAGCGTAGTAAGGATGCAGGGGCTTCGCCCCTGCATAGGGAGAGACAACATGTTAATAGCCAGAGCCCCAATGCGCATCAGTTTTGGAGGAGGTGGCACCGACCTTGAGGCTTACTACGCCCAATATGGCGGCTTCGTCATCAGCACAGCCATTAATAAATACTTTTATGCCATAATATCAACCGATGAATCTGACGACCTGCAAGTAATCTCTGCTGATTATCGCTCACTATTTCGGCACTCAACCTATAATGATCTCTTCTGGAACGGGGACCTGGCCCTTCCCAAAGCGATTCTGCATCATTTTGGCATTCGACGTGGCCTTAATCTCTTTGTCGCAAGCGAAGTGCCCCCCGGCACCGGTCTCGGCTCCTCAAGCGCCGCCGCCGTCACCATGGTTCGTGCCATCTCGACACTGGTGGAGCAACCAATGACCAAGCAGCAGGTAGCCGAACTTGCCTCCTACATTGAGATTAGCAAAATGGGCATGCCTATAGGCAAACAGGATCAATATGCCTCAGCCTTTGGTGGCTTAAACAAGATCACCTTTTCCAGCCAGGGAGTCACAGTAGAGCCGTTGAACATTGCTCCCGATGTGCGACAGAACCTGGAACGCCGCTTGATGCTTTTCTTTACCGGCAGTTCGCGTGAATCTACCTCAATTCTAAAGCACCAGCGTAAGTCGACCGAGGAGCAAGATGGCACTGTACTACAAGCCCTGCACAACATCAAACAGGTGGCAATCGACGTACAGGCATGCCTGGAGCAAGGCGACCTGGATGAGTTTGCGCGTCTACTCGATTATTCCTGGCAGGAAAAACGCCGCCTGGCACCAGGCCTCTCGACGGGTTTCATAGATGAGTGTTACAGCCTGGCGCTGCAAAAGGGGGCATCAGCGGGCAAAATTACAGGCGCAGGTGGTGGTGGTTTCCTTCTGCTCTACTGCCATGAGCATGCGCAGGATGCCGTGACCAGGGCATTAGAGGATCGTGGCTTAAAGCGCATGAACTTCCATTTCGATCATCAAGGTGCAACAGTAGTGCTCAACGTCGCCAGCTTTAGCCCTCATTGGGTAGCGCCCTATGCAGAGCCTCATGTAGAAGAGCCACAGTTGCAAACACACTGAAACTCAACATTGAAAGAAGAGGGTATCATACATTGGAATCAATGGCATCGATCAATACCTACTTCACCGAACTCGAGCAGATGCTGCGCGATATCTCACAGGTGCATCTGCAAGACGTGTTATCGCTCCTCAAAGATGCCTATCGCAATGGGCATCGCATTTTCATCATGGGTAATGGCGGCAGTGCCGCCACCGCCTCGCATTTCGCGCTCGACCTCGCGAAGAACACGATCATGGCAGGAGCACCCCGTCTGAAAGCCATTTCACTGACCGACCATGTTCCACTCATCACTGCCTGGAGCAACGATACCGCCTACGAACACATCTTTGAGGAGCAGCTGGCAAATATGATTGAACCAGGTGACGTAGTGATCGGCATTAGCGCCAGCGGTAACTCTCTCAACGTCATTAATGCGCTGCAATTGGCGAAACAAACGCGTGCCTCCACCGTTGGACTGCTCGGCGCAAAAGGTGGTCTCATCAAAAATATCGTTGATGCCTATATACTCGCCCCTGGCCAGAATATCGAGCAGGAAGAAGACGCTCATATGATTCTGGCCCATGTCATTACACGACACATGCGTGAAGTGGTGCGCTCGTATGCGCAGCAGTTAGCTCTTGCTGGGACCAATTAACCACAAGCAAAGGGGGCGCAATCGTTTACGCCTCCTAATTTTTTATCCTCTCTTTGCGCTACTTCCTAAAAAACTCCACCGTCTTCTCAATCCCCTCTTCCAGGGTTACCTGTGGTTTCCACCCCAGTACTCGCTCGGCCTTCCGGCAATCAAAGTAAGCCAGGTAGATATCGCCGGGGCGTTTGGGCGCTCGCACGATCTCCGGCTTATAACCAATAATCGTCGCCAGCGCATTGTAGAGTTCATTAACCGAAGCTCCCCTACCCGTACCTATGCAAAAGATATCGTTATCGCCATGCTCGATGGCGAGCAGATTTGCGCGCGCCACATCTCCTACAAAGACATAGTCCTTCTTCTGTTCGCCATCCCAGTCGATGCGCACAACCTCATGGTTAAGGAACCGTTTGGCGAAGATAGCTATCACACCCGCCTCCCCATTGGGATCCTGGCGCGGGCCATACACATTGCCGTAGCGCAGCGCTGTATAGTTCAGTTCGTTTGCCTCTTGCCAGTAACGTAAATAGTGTTCTGCCACCATCTTGGTAATGCCATATGGCGACTCAGGGCGTTGCGGGACTTCTTCATCGATTGGCAGCCGGGCTGGTGTGCCATACGTAGCGCCAGACGAAGCAAAAACAATCTTGCGAGTTCCAATGCGGGTACAATTAGTTAAGACGTTCAGCAGACCAAGCACATTTACCCTGGCGTCGAGATGCGGATTCTTCGTCGAGATAGCTACACTATGCTGCGCTGCCTGGTGACTGACAACTTCCGGACGCACCTCGTCAAAGATCGATTGTAGCAGCGCTTCGTCTGTAATATCCGCACGGAAGAAACGTGCTTTGGGATGAAGGTTTTGCTCTTTGCCTCCGCCTTCTTCCCATAGGTTATCAACAACAGCAACTTCGTGACCCGCAGCTATGCATTGATCAACAATGTGCGACCCAATAAATCCAGCCCCACCGGTAACTAATATTCTCATGGAGAGCAAATGCCTTTCTCTAGTATGTGATGAGTTCGAGACAAGGACACTTTTCACCACCCCAGGGCGCACCCTTGCGTTCGCTCTGGGGTGGTGGCACCCTGTCAGAGTCTTGTCCTCTGTATTATATCAGACATGTCCCCTGCATGATATCAATGCGAGACTCACCGCATCAAACCAACTGTTCCAATGCAACTTGTAATACCTGAGGATGCGCTAAAACGGGGAAGATGCATAAGCCCGTCTCCTGTTTGAGACGGTCCAAAGCGGAACGGTCTTCTGGATTCAGCATAGCCACGGTCAGCATATTGCGCTCGCGTCCCAGAGGGAAGCAACGTAACTCCTGCGCCAGCTTCGGATTAACAAGGCCTTGCAAACCCTGCGGTAATGTTCTCGGCAAGAGTGTAAGGTATGGAATACCGAGTTTACGCGCAAGAGCTGGAAGCTCCTCTTCCGTTTCATCTTTTGCTTGTTGCCCCTGCAACATCACTGCGTGTTTGGGTGTTGACTTATCGGGTTTCGCATCGAAACGAAAACTTGCTTCACCGGCTGCTGCAATACAATCAGCTATGGTTCCATCGTGCATTGGATAAGCGCTATGTCCTATAATCATACCTTGCGGACGCAATGCATCGCGTTCTGAGAGATTGTGTACGCGCCAGAGTAATGCTTCCCACAGGCGATTCTGCACAATTTGCCCACCCTGTATGTTAGCTCCGAGTAGCAGAAAGTACAGGCTGTGACCCAACAACAAGACGCGATCCGTTTTGCGCACAAGTCTACGAAGGTTGTTGAGCAAATATTTAGTGCTATAATCGGTTTGCGTTAATCGATGCATATTGAGTTTATCCTCTTTTTCATAAAACAGGCGAATGGTAACCAGTGCAACCTGTTCAACACCGGTCGAGATAATCCTTTCAGCAGCCAACACGATTTCATGCACTGTTTCAACTGTATCATACGTATACGGACTGGATGTCAGTTCCTTCTTAGAAAGAATAGCAGCTTCGTTGCCCATTTCTCGGCTCCTTGTGACAGTATGTCCAGGCGGGTAGTGTGGACAATGGTACACGAGGGAAGTTGGGATACAAGCATCAATGTGGTTACATTTTCGTTAAGACCAGGTACTTATGGTTAAGATAACTCCAGCCTCTACAACACCGTGCATCATTGTGTAACTTGCTTGCTAAAATCATTCATTGACTCCTATTACCTCTGGCCTGTATACTCCTTGCAAGAACCACTCCGAAAGGCGGCAATACGATGACAAGTTCCACCTTCTCTGTCGATCCTGGCGATATGCCAGCATTGAAACGCTGGTTAGCAGCACAAGACGACCCGCAGGACCAATTACGCTCTGTAGATATCGATGAAATTCTCATCGGTCCCAGTGTCTTGATGGATTTACCATTTGTTTTACAACGAGCAGGCGTTACTCATGGTTCGAAGGTCTTACTAGTGATGGACGAAACGCCCATGTTCCGTGAAGATGTGGACCTGAAGCGTTTTGTGCGGGATTTGCTCTATGTAGCCGGATATGAGGAAACTACATGCTGGCTGGAAAACGATGAGTATGGACTGGTACACGCTGATTACGGGCATATTGAAGGTGTCCTGTGGGGGCTGGAACCGGGTACGGCACTCGTCGCGGTAGGTTCAGGGACTGTGACCGATATCGCCAAACATGCTGCCTATCTCTATGATCAGCAGCACCCCGAACAGCCACGCATGGTCTATATCTGCTGTCCGACTGCCAACTCCGTCACCGCCTATGCTGCAAATATGGCGGTGTTACTCAAAGACGGAGTCAAACGTACCATCCCCTCGCGCTATCCCACAGCCGTCATTTCAGACCTGCGTGTCCTTGCCTCCGCGCCCAAAGCTATGACCCTGGCAGGCCTGGGTGATTGTTGCGCCCGCTTTGTCGCTTATGGTGACTGGTATCTTGCCAGTGCGCTCGGCCTCGTCGATTTTTACAGCGAAGTCCCACTTGCCCTGCTCGACAACCTGGGTGCTATTTTGTTAGAGTACGCCTCCAGCATTGGTCGGCGGTCACATGCAGGAGAGGCCATTATTGCCCGTGCCCTCTTACTTGCCGGTATCGCCCAATCTATCGTCAACATGTCTGCACCGATCTCTGGTACCGAGCACGTTATCTCACATGTCCTGGACATGATCGCCGGTCACAACCACCGTGGTCTTGCCCTGCACGGCGCGCAGGTTGGAGTAGCTACGCTCACCGCCGCGCAACTCTACCAGAATTTCCTTGACAACTTCAATCCCCAGACTGTCAACATTGAATCCTGCTATCCTAACGATGAGCAAATGCAAGCGCGCATCTACCAGCTATTTCAATCAATAGACGCGACCGGAGCAATGGCTGGGGAATGTTGGAGTGATTACAGCAAAAAACTGGCTCTCTGGCATCGCAACCGGCAGCGCTTCGAGCAATTCTACCTGGCATGGTACAGCACACACCGTCCAAAACTCGCCTCGCTCGTTTGCCCGTCCGGCGTTATATACCAGATTCTCTCGCGAGCCGGAGCGCCCCTCACCCCTCAAGAACTCGAACCACCTGTTAGCCAGGAAGAATACGATTTTGCCATCCACAACGGTCACTTTATCCGCACCCGCTTCGTGCTTGGCGATTTACTCTACTTCCTGGGCTGGTGATAAATACCACTCTTATGCCAGCTTCGCCCCGCAGTTGAAGCAGTAGTGGAAGTAGCCTGGACTGCGTGTGCCACAACGAGAGCATGTCAGCGCTGGCTCACCTTCTGCCACGAGCGATTGCGCCTCCGCTGGTGCCGGTGGAGGCTTCTGGACGGTCTCCTGATTACTGACGCCAAGCACAGCCAGTGTTGTTCTCCGCACTTTCTCTAGATTGACCCCCAGGCTTTCCAGTACCCCCGCAGCAATCCCACTGCCTTCACGCACCAATCCCAACAACAAATGTTCCGTCCCAATATAATGATGATTCATGCGACGAGCTTCATCTACAGCCAGCTCAATTACTTTCTTGGCACGTGGGGTAAGCCCGATCTCACCCAACACGACATGGTCTCCACGCCCGATAATATATTCAACAGCATCCCGCACTTTCTCAAGCTCAACACCGAGCTTAAGCAGCACTTTGGCTGCAACACCCTCCCCCTCGCGCACGAGGCCGAGCAGCAGATGTTCTGTTCCAATATAATTGTGTTGAAAGCGTTGAGCTTCTTCCTGCGCAAGGCTGAGGACCCTCCTTGCTCGTTCGGTAAACTTATCAAATCTATCCCGTTCGCTCATCTGCGTAGTCTCTCTCTTGCTTGAAGGTAAACTCTACCAGGAAGGAATATGGTGACAGCATACAAAATTAATGCCGGCGAGTTTTGTGCATCTTAGAGCAATTATACCCTAAGACACCAACGTTTGTAAGGACGCACCTTCACCACTTGACAGCGCCTCTCACAGGTAAGAAAATAGACAGCAAAGAGGCGAATCTTACCAGAAGCGGGATTCAAAGGAGCGAAGCCCATTGGCAGAGGAGTATCCCCTAAAAATCTTTCCTCTCTCACTGGAGAAATACAAAATGATCTGCAAGAAAAATACCAGGAACACATTTTATAGAGTATAATGACTCTATACTAAAGACATGCCGGAAGGCGACTATGCAACATTACAACCTGAACATCCCGACATCCAATGTACCACAAACAACAAACCCTGTCCTCACTGAACGCCAAAACTCAGGTCTGAACAGAGACTTGCAAGAGGCGGCCCGCGCAGCAGAACGCGCACGCCTCCGGCAGGGCATCATGCATGTTCGCATTCGTCACTTTTATTGCACCTTAGAGGAAATGTTCGATCCGACCTTGCGCGGCCAGGCTTTTGTCGTGGGCACTGGCACAGGTCGTCCAAACGAACCCGGGCGCGTTATAGATGTCTCACCCGCTGCTCTACGTCTGGGTGTCAGCCCTGGTATGCCCCTGCGCCGCGCTTATCGCCTTGCTCCACGAGCACGTTTCCTACCGGCATCTTACGATCAATATCAACCTATACTGCTAAAACTGCGCGAGCGATACCGCGCCTATTCACGTATCATCGAGACTGTACCTATTGCCGATGCCTTCATTGATCTGCGTGGTTGTGAGCTGCCTTTCGACTCACCGGTTACCCTGGCCGAACGTCTCTGCGCGGAGATAGCAGGGATGCAACTGACTGCGCTCATAGGCATCGCCAACGGCAAAGCCATCGCTGAACTTGCCGCCCTGATGAGTCGTAAAGATGGTCGGCGCGGAGTCCTCTACATCCCTCCAGGCCGCGAAGCGTCATTCGTGCAAACACTGCCGCTCTCGATGCTACTCCAGATGCGTGCGGCAGGCACGGGCATTCCCAGCGCGTTGCCCGAATTGAGCGAACAGAATGGCCACGCTTCCCGTCCACCGGAAATCGAAGGCAAAAGCGAGCACATTGACTCGGTGGCTGTCGCTGAATTGGTAGCGCACCTTAGAGATTTTGGCATCACCACCTTTGCGCAGGTGGCTACGCTAACCGAAGAGGGATTGTGCCGCCGCCTGGGACGGCTAGGTGGCTGGCTCTACCAGGTAGCAAGTGGTCAAGATCCCAGTCTCGTCGTTCCCGACGCTCCGCCACTTAGTCAGAATGCGCGTGTGCGTTTTCATCACGCCGCAGATGCTGATGAAGCCTGTGCAGCCATTCGCAAACTCGCCAATTATCTCGGTGAGCGCCTGCGCGAACAACGGCTCAAAGGCCGTATCATTGCCCTCATGCTCTGGCCGAGCCACCTCGTGCGCCAGGAAACACGCAAACTCGTCATTGCCGAAGATGGTGAAGAGGTAGCCGTTACTTCTGCTGAGGATACTGTTGGAGGTCAGATGATCCTCTCGTGCCACACCGACGATGCCGATGTCATCGCGCATCACGTCCTCATGCTCTTCGCGCATTACCACCGTCCAGGTAACCGCTACCTGCAAGTCCAGGTACGCATAGGTGACATCATGGCCGTCACTCCTATATACTATCCTCCCCCTGCCCGTGCCCGGGGCAGAGCCACACGTAAACTATAAACCCCTCAACTTCCTCAATTTCTCAAGCTCCCCCTGCCCTCGTACCTCTAACCCCGCCTTCCACTCGTCCCTATATTGACGCATCGTCTGTACAATTGTATGCGCAACCGCTAGATTGCGATACCACTTGTGATTTGCAGGCACAATATACCACGGAGCTTTATCCGTGCTGCATTTCGACAGCGCATCTTCGTATGCCTGCTCGTAATCTTTCCAGTGCTTTCGATCTTCCCAATCTTCAGCAGAAAGCTTCCAGGCCTTATCTTTATCCTGCTCCCGCGCCAGCAAACGCCGCTCTTGCTCATCATAGCTGATATATAAGTAGAACTTCAGAATGATCGTTCCGTATACTGTTAGCAGTTGCTCGAAGTTGTTGATTTCCTGGTATCGGCGGCTCCAAACTTTTTCTGGCACAAGGTTGTGGACACGTGCCACCAGCACATCCTCATAATGCGAGCGATTAAAAATCCCCATTTCACCTTTACCAGGTGTGACTTTATGTACGCGCCACAGGAAATCGTGTGCCAGCTCCTCCTGCGTCGGCTCCTTAAATGCATGCACATAACATCCCTGTGGATTGACGTGCGAAAGCACATGCCGGATTGTGCCATCCTTGCCGCTCGTATCCATTCCCTGCAGCACTACCAGTAGACTTTGCTCTTGCGCCGCCGCTAGCAACTCCTGTAACTCGCTCAGTTCGTTGCTCAGTTGTTGCAGCTCCAAATCCGCGGAAGCGCGATCACTTTGCTTATCCGTATAGTCTGGATCGTAATCCTTCAACGTAACTTTGCTGCCTGCATCTACCTTCCAAACGTAATTCATAGAAACGCTGCCTCCTTGTGCCTTTGGAACTACCTGAAGAATAAATAGAAACGCTGTCGTAATCATATCACGATAGCGTACCGGGAGAGGCATTAGCTATGTATCTGTAACGCTAATTCCTACTTGCGCGTTATAATAGATAATAGAAACAAGTGTGGGGGCAGCCGCTAATATCCATTGACTATTCACTAGTAGCCAACCATGGAATTCAGTGTCTATGGATTCTCTCTGCTCTTGTCGGAGTAACACCCATGACAGTCACATCACACGATAACAGTTCTGGTGCTGCTGACGCTTCTAGTAACCAGAAATCAACACGGAAACCGCGCTCAACTCGCTATCGTGTGATCTCGCGCATCCTCCTGGCTGTTTTGCTACTGGGGATACTCATTCCCATCGGCCTTGCTATCAGCTACGGCATTAGCGCCTATACCACCTATACCAGCTTACGTGGCCAGGCTGAGAGCGGAGTACAACACCTGCTCAATGTCAAAACTATTTTCACCGGCGTCAAGACACACCCCAGCGGCTTTTTTGACACCGGCAAATTGAGCCGTGCCCAACAAGAATTTGTTGCCGCCCGCGTGGATTTTCAGCAGGTAGAAAATCAACTTGACCATACAGGCATTATCCAGTCTATAACGACCTACTTCCCTCAGTATCTCACGCAGGTTCACACCGCCCGCGCCGTAAGCCAGGTTGGCATAGACGTATCCAACATCGGCCAGCAACTCACCACCACTGCCCTCTTCCTTGCTCCGGCATTTCGCGGCCCCTTGCTGACCGATACCAGCAAACCATTGATCACGCAAGGGATGCTCGATCTCGTAGGTGCAACCATCGATGGCATCTTGCCGCTCCTCGCCGATATTCAAACTCAGTCACACGTAATCTCACTGGACGCCCTACCGGTCAGCGCGCAGCAGCGCGCTCAACTGCTGCAGCTTCTACAAGCCCTTCCACAGGCTCAGGCCGATCTTGCGCAGGTGCTCGAACTCCTGGGCGCAGCCAACTGGATCCTGGGCGTGGATGAGCCGCGCATTTTCCTGGTGCAAACAATGGACCGTGCAGAACTACGGCCAACGGGTGGATTCACCGGCCAGTATGGCGAGCTCAGGATACAGGGAGGTCGTATCGCACCGTTCAACCTCAAAGACATATCTCTTGTCGAGTACGTCGATAGCAGCCGCACCCTGGGGCAATTTGCTCCGCCGCAATATCGTTCGTGGTGGCCTTTCGCAAACTGGGGCTTGCGTGACTCGAACGTCTCCGCCGATTTCCCAACTTCAGCCCAGATCGCCATCGCACAATACGAGCTTGAAGTTGGTCACCAGGTCGATGGAGTGATCATATTTACGCCGTTCTTGATCGAGCACGTTTTGCAGATTATTGGACCCGTTTATGTTCCCGCTTATAAGGATACCATCACCGCTCAAAATCTAGAGGACCGCCTGCATTATTATCAGCAGGATAACGCGGGCATCTACAAGCAAATTGTCATCCAACCTGGTGATACAACAACATCTTCCCGCAAGCGTTTTACAGGCCTGCTCGCTCAACTGCTGTTGGACAAAGTACGTCATGCTCCGCCAGATGAAATCCTCTCCATCGCTCGCGATATGTTGCATGACCTAAAAACCAGGGACTTGCAGGTCTATTTCAGCAATCCGCAGGTTGAAGAACTACTGGCGAAGTATGACTACACAGCCCAACTTGATCGCTCAACCGCCCACGACGGCTTGTATGTGGTCCAGGCCAACCTCAGCGCCAGTAAAGCCTCTCAGTATGTCAAAACCATCATGCACGATACTGTTTCGCTCGATGCCGCTGGTGGCGCTGCTCATGTTCTGCAACTCCGCCTCGCGTATAACCAGATCGGGCCTGTTTACGGCTACGATACCTACCGCGACTACGTGCGTATCTATGTCCCGCCGAACAGTCGATTTCTCTGGGGAGATGGCTTCGACACAGGCATACCCCTCTGTGGCGGTCGCTATCAACAATGTCCGCAAACCGGTGTCTATCCACATGACGAGCTACTTTGTCCTGCCGGTCAATTCCAGCCGGGAGCGGCCGCGCCCTCAATCGCTGATCCTGATGGCGGGCACTGGCATCCCCTGGATACGATTGGGTCACCTACGAATCATGTGAGCGACGAGCCTGGACGTGCCATGTTTGGCGGTTGGGTGATCGTACCTAAGAACTGCACGATGACCGTAACAGTCTCGTGGTACGTACCGCCTATGGGCGCCAGTCCCTACACCCTGCTTGTCCAGCGGCAGGCAGGCATCTTCCCTGAGTTGGATCTAACCGTCCTTCCGACCCCTGGCAATTGCGCCGCGCTCAGAACCACAGGTCTCCACTTTGACGGCATCATGGGCCAGGACATGTCCTTTACTGCAAACAGCTTCGAACCACTCCCGCATGCTGCATTAACATGTTATCCTCAACCCGCTGTATAAGCTACATCGCTCTCCCAATAATTTGTATCTCCACCGGCTGCAAATTCACCGGAATGACCCGTTGCCAATACTCAGTTCTTTTCCCTCAAGATAGTTGTTGCCTGCTTTTGAGTGTCACTCGTTTTTGCTTCGGGATAATTATACTATAAATCAAAAATATGCGTCAGATAGCGATCATCTTGATCGCTAATTTTTTGCTGAGCTTGCTTCTTTGCGCGATGGTTTTCGTGGAGGCACTCTAAAATTTTACATTTTCCAGAAGATTATTTGATAATTCAGACTGTTTTTGGGATTGACAATCTTACTGACAGCCTTATAATAGGAAGGTAACAAGCTAATTGTCTAATGCGTTGTAAAGGGGTCAGCGCAGAAGGCCAAAATGGAAGACCATATGAACTATCTACATTGCTAGCTATCCTATTTATAATGGGCCTTCATCATATACCTCTATCAGCAAAATCGATTGAGAGGAGTATGAATATGTATGTCGCAACGGACTATGTCGCAACAGACACAAAATCCTGAAGAACAGGTGCTTTCCTTACCCAATTTTAGCGGTACTACTCCCGAAGAACAGGTGCTTTCCTTACCCGATTTTAGTGCGATGGCTCCCGAAGATCAGGTAGCTCCATTACCTCCAAGGCGCCCATGGTGGCGACGGCGTGGGGGGATTATTACCATCATTCTCGTAGTGCTACTGATCCTCGCAGGTTTCCTGGCTTTTTTTCTGATACGAGGCCGTCAACGCCCTATTACCTATGAATTTCAAAAAGTTACCCGGGGCAATTTCTCCCTCACCGTCAGCGCGACCGGGCCGGTACAGAGCGCTATCTATAACGTAGTATTTTCTGGCACAGGCAAAATTGCTGAGATCGACGTAAGCGTAGGGCAGACGGTGCATAATGGCCAGGTGCTCGCCAAACTGGATAAGACATCACTGCAGGATGCTGTCAACGCGGCGCAGGCAGGGGTCTTAGCTGCGCAAACCGGGGTTAACACTGCTGAGGCCAATCTGAGCAAGGCTGAGGCTCAAGCACTGGCGAATGTTCAAGCTGCGCAGGTCACGCTCAACAATTCTGAGGCGAGTTTGAGCACGACAGAGGCCCAATCGCAGGCCAGCATCTCCGCCGCGCAGACGACGTTGAGTAATGACCAGACCAGCCTGAGCAAGACACAAGCGGAATCGCAGGCCAGCATCTCCGCCGCGCAGAAGACGTTGAGTAACGATCAAACCAGCCTGAGTCATACCCAGGCGGAATCGCAGACCAGCATCAGTCTCGCGCAGACGACGTTGAGTAACGATCAAACCAACCTGAGTAAGACACAAGCAACGGCGGATGCACAAATAAAGCTCGCTAAGACCCAGGAGCAGCAGGCTCTTGCCAGTTGCAATGCTGCGACGACGTCAGCACCCACTACGACGCCAGCACTCGCGATGATCTCAGCACCCTCGCCGACACCAGCACCCTCGCCGACACCAGCACCCTCGCCGACACCGACGCCCACCCCTACTCCTTCACCTTTCTGTGAACAGTTAGCGATAAATCAGTTTAACCAGGCAGTGGCCCAGGCCAACGCCAGCGTTGCAGCGGCACAAGCCAAAGTCAATAGTGACCAGAAGACACTCACAATGACCGAGGCGACAGCTCATGCCAACAATGCGGCAGCGCAGGCCAAGGTCAGTAGCGACCGGCAGCAAGTCACACTGACCGGGGCGACAGCCGATGTCAACAACGCGATGGCGCAGGCCAGTGTCAGTAGCGACCAGCAGGCGGTAACCACAGCGGAGGCGACGGCCAACTCGAATAACACTACCGCGCAGAACACGGTCAACGCGGCGACGAGCTCGTTAGCTACTACGCAGGCCAACGCCAACGCCAGTGTCACAACTCTGCAAGGGATGGCCAGTACGGCTCAGAGCCAGATGCAGACGGCATTGGTGACGCTTCAGACCGCGCAGCACAACTTAGACAATGCCACACTCCTGGCGCCACATGGTGGCATCGTTACGACCATTAACGGCACCGTAGGTGGGACACCTGGTATTCCTCCGACCTCTACGGCGATAACAGCAACTGCGAGCACCTTTATTCAGATTGCTGATATTTCATCGTTGCAAGTTGTGGCCAACGTGAACGAGACCGATACCGCAAATCTGAAGGTAGGAGAGCCTGCACAGTTCACAGTCAGTGCCTACGGCAATCGGATATTTACTGGGACAGTCAGTGCCATCTCTCCCTTTGGGGTGACGGTTTCGAATGTAGTAACCTTCCCTGTTACCATCAATGTGAATATGAGTAGCTTGCGGGGCGCGACCTTGTTGCCTGGGATGACAGCGAGTGTCACCCTCGTGGTGGTACAACGTCCCAACGTTCTGCTTATTCCGGTCACCGCGGTAAACTTTGCGCGCACAGCAACCGGCACAGTCAACGGCATTCCACCGCTCATTACCAGTGAGCAGGCAAGCTCTGCGCTGGCACAGGCACGCCAGATGCTCAGGGAACTTCTCATTGAGAATCCATCTGTTGTACAGGACAATCCCGTTCCGGCCTACGTGCTTGAACGACCAGATGGTCAAACATCTTTCATACCTGTTCCAGTTGTGTTAGGATTAACTGATGATACATTCTATGTAGTACTGAAGGGTCTCTCGGCTGGCGAAATTATCGTCGTCGGTGCGCAGCGCGGCTAATGCGTAGCGTAGCCTTCACCCGATACCCCCACCCTATCCGGTAGGTTAGTAGGCGCGTTCGTGTATAGTAGGGGCATCCCTTGCGGGTGCCTGGCTAACTTTGACCTGAGATTGAGAGATGTACTTTGGCGAACAACGACTCCAGGACGCCAGTAGATGGTGAAGAGGTACCATCTACTCAGGCTGGCTCACCTGGTACAGACCCATCTAGCTTCGATCAGCAGCCAACTATGCCGAATCAAGCTGTTGCCAATCAAGGCTCGCCTGCTATCCAGGACCTGGCAACAATTCCTCAAAAGGCTGTTGCCAGGCCAGAAGAAGCGCATACCATCCTTACGTCTACGCCCCTTGTCACCGTACGCAATCTGACAAAGACCTACACAGTAGGCCGGACACAAATCCGTGCCCTACAGGGCATCTCGCTGGCAGTCTACCAGGGCGAATTCGTCGCTGTAATGGGGCCTTCTGGTTCGGGTAAATCCACCTTCATGAATCTCATCGGATGCCTGGATCGCCCTACGCAGGGGGAATACTGGCTGGCTGGAAAGGTTGTCAGCCGCTTGTCAAACGATGAGCTTGCCAACATACGAAATCGCCAGGTTGGCTTCGTATTTCAGGGCTTCAATCTGCTCAGCCGTTCGAGTGCGCTCAGTAATGTTATTCTCCCAATGGTCTATGCGGGAGCCTCCAGAGAAGAGCGAGAACGTCGTGGTCGTAGTGTACTACGCCTCGTCGGGCTTGGAGATCGGATGAATCACAAGCCGTCGGAACTCTCAGGTGGACAGCAACAGCGTGTTGCTATCGCGCGTGCGTTGGTGAATGGGCCATCATTGTTGTTAGCAGACGAGCCTACGGGCAACCTGGACAGCCGCACCAGTATAGAGATTATGGCCGTGCTGCAAGCGTTGAATGAGCAGGGCTTGACAATTCTGCTGGTAACCCATGAACCGGACATCGCAAAATTTGCAAAGCGCCAGGTTGCATTCCGAGACGGGCGCGTTGTACGAGATGAGCCAGTTCTTTCGCCTGCTTCAGCCAAAGAAGAATGGACAAAGCTGATTAAGAAGGCCGCTGCTGAACACAGGGTACAAGTGATGGAGGAAACCCGGTGAGTAGTTCCTTACAACCAAACGAACCATCTCTGCATTCGGCAAAGCCAGCAGCCCTCCCATACTTTGCGGCAAACACGCTCCAAAATTTTCATGGGCCTGGTATCAGGCGAGGCAGCATGATCGGAGCAAATTTTGTCATCGCGCTGGAGGCTCTCCGGTCAAACAAACTGCGTTCGCTCTTGACAGCACTTGGCATTTTCATCGGTGTGGCTGCAGTCATTGCTGCACTCACCCTGACACAAGGGGCAGGCGCATTTATTACCGGGAACATATCGAGTTTAGGCACCAACGTAATTACCATCGTACCTGGCGCTGCAAATACGAGAGGGGCTTTCGGTGGCGTTGGTACTACTCAATCACTCACACCACAGGATGCTGCTGCTCTCAAACACATACCTCATATAACGGGGGTAAGCCCTCTCATCTCGGTGAATGAACAGGTAGTGTATGGCAAACAGAACTGGAATACTCGTATCCAGGGAGTAAACACCGCATTCCAGGGTATTCAGGGATGGCAGATGGCGGAAGGAAACTGGTTTAGTGATGCTGCTGATAGCGGCGGACTTCCTGTTGCGCTCCTGGGACAGACAGTGACGCATAATCTCTTTGATGCGTCGGGAACAGACCCCGTCGGTCAGACGGTTCGCATTCGCGATCAAGACTACCATGTCATAGGAGTCTTACAGGCGAAAGGCGGCGGCTTTAATCAGGATGACGTTGTCTTCATCCCTTTCAACACTGCGCTCATCCGCTTGAAAAACACGACCTTTGTCGATCAAATTATAGTGCAGGTGGATAGCTCGGACAACGTGAACCAGGTGCAACAGGACATCATGACGATCCTTGAACGGCGGCATCAGATTCTAAGTGGACAACCTGATGACTTCCGTGCCATTAGTTCTATAGAGCTCTTGCAAACAGCACAGCAGTTCACGCAAATTCTAACTTTCCTCCTGGTGGGCATTGCTGGCATTTCGCTCACAGTGGGTGGCATCGGCATCATGAATATCATGATCGTCTCAGTCACAGAACGTACGCGCGAGATCGGCATCCGCATGTCTATTGGGGCACGACGCAGCGATATCCGCAACCAATTTTTGATTGAGGCCCTCGTGCTGAGCCTTATCGGGGGAGTGATCGGCATGCTTATTGGCTTCCTCCTCGGCTTGCTGATCACGAACGCCACGGGACTTCCGTTCGTCGTAACAGCAGTCTCAATCCTCCTGCCATTTCTGATCTCCTCGATCATCGGCATAGTGTTCGGACTTTACCCGGCTGTACGCGCATCGAGGCTCGACCCAATTGTAGCCCTACGCACCGAGTAACGTTGCTGATAACCCCAAATAGTGGACTACCTCATCAAGTTCAGGTGATTTGGATTATAGATTTGCTCCTCGTTCGTTGTTACAATTAAGCAACCAATAGAGGGGGAAAATGGTGGTATCCTGAAAACCTCCCCCTTTTATGCACGAAGGAGAACGGCTATGTCACAACCGTCCGGGCGTACCTGCCCAAAGTGCGGCATCTCGATCGCCGCCAGCCAACGATTTTGCACAAACTGTGGGACAGTCCTGGAAGCCCAGCCACAGCCACCCAGCCAATACGGAGCGCAACCACCATCTCAAAGTCACCCATATCCACAGCCGGCACCACCCTATGCGCAACAACAGCAACAGGCGCCATCCTATGTACAACCGTCACAGCAACAGGTGCCCCCCTATATGCAACAGCCAGCGCAACAACAAAACCCCATCGCGGAAGCGTTCGGCGCCCTGGGCCTCCTTTTCCTTTTGCGCGGCTTCGGTGGGCGTAGATATGCAGGCTATAGGCCCCAACGCCAGCGCAGTAGCTGTTGTGGATGCCTCGTATTGCTAGTCGTCCTATTCCTTTGCATAGGAGTACCTTCCTTATATTATGCCAGCAAAACTTCCATCACGAGCATTTCCAAAGGTCTGAACTTTAGCAGCGGCAATAGCAGCAGCAGCGGCAACAGCAACAGCTCAAATACAACTCAACCTCCCATCACTACTATGCAGATTAATCAGACAGTGCCCTATGGTGGAGTGGACATCACAATCGTCAGCGCCCAGCAGTCAAAGGCATTTATGGATGACCTCAATGCGGGCACAACCGGTGTGGTTCGGTTGAATCTAAAAGAAGATAATAAGAGCACAGCCCGTGGAAATTATCTTTACAGTGATTCCGCCCGCTTAATATTACCTGATAAAACTAGCGTTGCTCCCACCAATGAACAACAATATAGCGGTCCAGATGCCGGCGTGTCACGCACAAACTGGTTAGATTTCCCTGTACCGACGAATGTCCAAATAAGCCAGCTTACACTTCAACTCGGCAAGGATTCGGAGGCGCAAGAAACTTTTGCTTTGACAGGCAAGGCAGATATAACGCCATACCAGCCAAAAACAGCACAGCTCAGCGTAGTCACACATTATGCGGGATTGACCTGGACGGTCACTGAGGCAACAGTCTCTCTGAGTTTTAGAGGGCAGCAGGCTGATAAAGGCATGCAGTATGTCAGCGTAACGTTAAAGGTGGATAATCCTACTTCTCAAACTTTTCGTGGCTACTATGGTGATTACATTCGCTTGAAGTCTGGGGATATCACTAGCGCTCCTACTGGAGATTCGACATTGCCCCTTGGCTTTGATGCCGGTTCATCAGGTAGTACAGGAAACGTGATCTTTACTATGCCCTCAGGTAGCACTTCGTATACCTTGATCTTGCTGAACAACCCTTATAACCAATATACTCAGGCAACAGCGAACTTTCAGGTTGGGTGATTGTGTATGCAGCCAGGCTCTTAAAAAAAGAGAGGATGCAGGAATGGCTTTTGCATCCTCTCTTTTTTGTTGGCGAGCTCTACTTAGGTGGGTCGTCATCGTAGGGACCCACCATGAAATGCAGCATGGTATCTACTCCTTTCACGGGCAACGCCAGGCAGGTACATCGATACGCGACAACCTGGTGTATTTGCGTATCAAGTGTTCTTTTGCTGATTCACCACTCATAGTATGTATCCAAAAAAGCTGCGTTTAACACGTCATATAGGGGGCAAGTTATTTTATGTTGTTGATGGGATATCTCACTTTCTTCTTTAACCACAGCATTTAATATGAGATTAACCAGCAGCATTTAATATGTGATACTGTGTCGGAGCAGAAAAATAGAGAGGATGAGATGAAAATGGCTGCCGATGCTCTGCCGAACGAGCTGTTGAGATATGAACGTGAACAACGCAACTGGACACAGGAAGACGTAGCGGAGCAAATTGGCGCTCCCGATCCTAAAATGGTAGGTAAGTGGGAGCGAGGCGTCACCACGCCTCAACTTCATTATAGCAAGAAACTCGCTGAACTCTTTGAAAAGAGCGTGCGCGAGTTGGGATTGGTTCGTAGAGGTGAAGTACCCTACTGGAATGTTCCCTACCGGCAGAATCCGTTCTTTACAGGACGAGAGGATATTCTGGCACGGTTGCATGGCGCTCTAAGATCAAACAAGGTTGCCACATCGATGCAACCCTATGCCCTTACCGGGTTAGGTGGTGTAGGCAAAACGCAAACGGCCATCGAATATGCTCATCGATACCGCTCTAAGTACCACGCTGTCCTATGGGTAAGAGCTGACTCACACGAAGTACTAACCTCGGACTTTGCCACTCTAGCAGCGTTATTGCATCTATCGGAGCGGAATGAGCGAAACCAGAGCCGCACTATAGCTGCCATAAAACAGTGGCTCACCGCTATAACTCGATGGCTCCTGATCCTTGATAATGCTGATGACCTGCAATTGATCAACGATGTCATCCCTTCTCCCTTACGCGGACACGTCCTGCTGACAACCCGTACAAATGCGACTGGAACGCTTGCTCATGCTATTGAGATCGATACGATGGAGGCCAGCGAGGGTGCATATTTTCTCCTGCGACGTGCTAAGGTGATTGCGTTGGACGCTTCTCAAGACAATGCTCCGGAAGAAGGTGATTACAGTCAAGCCAGGGCAATTTCGCAGTCCCTCGGAGGTCTTCCACTCGCGCTTGACCAGGCCGGGGCTTATATCGAGGAGACAAAGTGTAGCTTGTCGGACTACCTCACTCTCTATCAAACCCGGCGAGAGCCACTTTTAGAATGGCGGGGAGACCTTGCACTAGATCACCCCGAACCCGTTGCTGCGACATGGTCGCTTTCCTTTGAGAAGATTCGCCAGGCCAATCCTGTTGCATCTGAACTACTAAAGATCTGTGCCTTCCTTGCTCCTGATGCCATTCCTGAAGAGATCATCTCCGAAGGCGCACCTGATCTCGGGCCACTTCTGCAACATGTTGCCGCCGATCCATTCAAGTTGAATGTGGTTATGAAGGAACTGCTCAAGTTTTCCCTCATACGCCGCAATCCTAAGAGTAAAACCCTGACTATCCATCGCCTTGTGCAGGCGGTCGAGAAGGACAGAATGGATGAGAATACGCAGCGCCAGTGTGCGGAGTGTGTCGTCCAGGCAGTCAATCGTGTATTTCCTGACGCAGAGTTCTCGACATGGCCCCTTTGCCAACGATACCTCGCGCAAGCTCAAGCCTGCGCGCTCCTTATTAAACAATGGGGAATGCAATTTGCAGAAGCCACCCGATTGCTCGATCGCGTAGGGCGCTATTTGCACCAACGCGCAAGCTATGCTGAGGCCGAGTCATTTTACCAGCAAGCCCTGGAGATTTACGAGCAAGTACCCGGGCCTGAACATCCTGATGTTGCTATCACGCTTAGTAACCTGGCATCACTGTACTGGGACCAGAGCAGGTATGCACTCGCTGAGCCGCTGCTGCTGCGTTCCCTATCCATCCTCGAACAGGCATTAGGACCTGATCACCCCGACGTTGCTATCAGCCTTAATGCTCTGGCGTTGCTCTACAAAGCTCAGGACAGATACGCGCAAGCTGTACCGATCTTCCTGCGTGCTCTCTCTATTCGCGAACGAGTGCTGGGACCCGAGCATCCCGACGTGGCTAGCACTCTCAACGACCTGGCTATGCTCTACTATAATGAAGAGGAGTATGCGCAGGCTGAGCCACTCTTTGTCCGTGCCCTTGATATCCGCGAACGAGTGCTGGGACCTGAGCATCCCGATGTGGCTGGCAGTCTCAATTATCTTGCAGCACTCTACCTTGTGCGAGGCCAGCACATACAGGCAGAACCGCTCTTGATCCGTGCTCTGTCCATTCTTGAGCAGGTACTGGGTTCAGGGCATCCTGATGTTGCAACCAGTCTCAATAACCTGGCTCTACTCTATAGCGACCAGGGTAGATACTCCGAAGCAGAACCGCTTTTGCTGCGTGCCTGTACAATTATCGAGCAGGCGCATGGCATCAAACATCCTTCTGTCGCAACTATCCTCAATAACCTGGCAAGGCTGTATTACGCACAGAACAAGTTTGTCCAGGCAGAACCGCTCTTGCTGCGCGCTCTCGCAATCAGCGAAAAGACGCTGGGACCCGAGCATCCCCTCGTGGCCATAATCTCTGATAATTACGCCTGCCTCTTGTGGGAGACTGAACGTGGAGATGAAGCGCTACAACATGAGGCACGCGCCAGAGCCATTTGGGATAAGCGAGCGGGTTGAGACGCTCAGCGGTAGGACTCCATTAACTGGTGGATTGGCTCTATCCAGTGCGAGTAGTGATGACTTTCTACATACTCCGTCTATCTGTATGCAAGCTCACAACCAAACTGTGTTCGAGGTCATAGTAGCGCCTTTCTTTTTCGGGTATAACAGAGGTAGGAAAGACTGGTATCCAAGAATATGTTGAAACACTCTTTTGTAAAACTGAATGCTGAAAAAACAAGAAAGAACAAACCATGATTATCTTCATCATCTTCGTCGCACTCTTGTTCACCCTCGATTTCGCAGCAATGCGCTGGGGCTTCGATAGCCGCGATGGCCTGGACAGCTCAGAGTGGCAACGGCGGGCAATTCTCGAGTTTCCATCCCATCGGGCATAATCGCCTGGTGCACGCATAGAGACGTGGTTACCGGCAAACCTCGCTACGACATCGTGGCCGTGAACTCTATCCCAATCATGCAATCCGCTGATGTACATTTCTGGTTCAAAGCCATATACTTTCGTCCCACTATCTGCAACGTGTTTGGCATCCGTTCCTCGTTGCCTTCTGTGATTGGCACTGAGCCTCATCGATGATGAATGACGAGGATACTATTAAGTACATTATAGTGCGAATCGGGTGGGCATATCAAATCGCCGGAGCGGTCCACCTTTCCGTACCATCTTTTTACTAGAACTATTGACATATTAAACTATTGTTACTACAATGTATCGCAGCCTTACAGTGTATCCTCAAAAAAGTATAACCCATCTTACTACAAGAAAGGATGCGACCTCCATGAGCGATTCAATAACGGAACAGGAGCAACCAGCAGCATCTACCAATGGCGGAGGAGACAAGCAAAATACAGGTCTTCTCAAAGACGAGACTTTCCAAGCAATCTATAATACCTTTCAATTGGGCTGGAGCCTCTACGAACTTAAAAGCCGCGTACTGCTTGCCTCATTCGACCTGGAGCTCCAGGCGCTTCAAAACGCCGGCAGTCAACCGCCCCAGCCTGCTAATCAGAACCCTCTACTAGCATTTATTGATGATTTATTTAAGCAAGCACAGCCAGCAAATGCTCCTCCTCTGCCTCTCGACGATCCTACACTTCTGGACAAAGACACGCCAGTATTGCCCGAGGCAGCCAGCGAGAACGACTGGCTAAGAAGTGTCTGGCGCGCCTTGTTCAAACAGATTGCAGGCTTACATGTCAAATGCAAATTAGAGGAGGCAGGTGAAAATGACCAGGCCAACAGTGCGCTCTACGGTTATCCTTCAACTGAAGAAGCAAAAAAGACCTATCCCTACCTGTACTTTCAATACGACAACATCGAGTATCCTAAGCTTGGTATGCCCACTAGCGTAGACGAAAACATATTTAGCTTACCCGACCTCGTCTATAGAGCGCTTAACTGTCTCATCCTTCTCTATACTGACCCCCAGGAAACCCTCAGCCCTGAGATAGTAAAAGCAAATCAACGCAGATTATTAGATGCCTTTAACCCTTCGTTGGACGATCTAAATGCCAGCAAGCTATTGGAGAAGCTATTAAATGGCCTTCTCACCAAGCTCCTGGTGACGTGGGATAACTACGTACGGGAGCACCTGTATAACGGAGGGATTATTAAAAATGACGCAATTGAGCTGGTAGCCTATGAAGCAGGTCGCTCTATGAGCTCTCTCCCGTGGGGTATCTCGGTCAGGACCGTAGTTTTGGAGAATATGCTCTCCAGTAAGTCAGCATCCGCTGCAGATGCACAAACAACGGAACTGTACAAGCAACAGCTTTCCGCCGTCTGGCAAGACGTATTTAACCAGCGGAACATTGTACACATCCAGCATCAGATCTCGGCCTTGGGCCAGGCGATGGATGATGCCTACTACAATGTCATTCCAGGCGCCCAACGACCCGGCGCGAGTACGAGCAACGATACCGCCGTGGCTGATGCTCAACTTCCCCCTCAACTTCCCACACGATCCATTCGTGCCATCCGCCACAGCCTTGACTACTGGTTACGTTCAATCCAATGGCTGGCTCAGCCAGGGGTACAACAGGTGATGCGCGCCAGGGATAATTCTACTGGTACACGGTCTATCCTAACAGTAGATCTAGCTCGCGACTTGCGCGTGGCCCTGATTCAACAAGGTGATGTGTGGCATTCGCTCATGACGTACGAGCAGAACCTGAGCAACTTTACCGCAGAGTACGTGACACTCAACATTTTGAACGACTTCATCGCCGACCTTGAGCAGGCAGTGAAAAAGCGCGCGTCTTCTGATATGCCGATCTTAATAGGGATAGGTGCCGTCGCACTTGTGTTTATCCTCATAGCTATTGGTACATCTGTATTCTCAACTGGCTCAGCCGCTACTCAGCCAGCCATTATAGCCTTTATCGTTGCTGCTCTTGCTGCAGGGGGACGTGCAGCGACGAGCTGGGTGACCAAGCTAAGAGGGATATTTGGTGCCTCGGGCTCGGCTATCTCCGATACGCTGGAAAGGGGTTATCGACAACTCCTGGTTGAGTTTGGCGACCTCAACTACAACGTAGCAATTTCTATTGCGCTGGTTGCATTCTTTATCGAAGATGCGGATGTGCTCTTTAAAGGGCCTGCCAGCCTTCAGGTCGTCGTGAATGACGCGTACAGTTTCCTGACAAAGATCGTCTGGACGGATCAGGAGCGTGAGGAAGAGATAGATCGTGTCGCCGTTGCCGCCTTCGGCCCCCTGGGAGCCTTAGTCGGGGAACAACTGGGTACCTCAGGCCAGGGCGGAACTAAGCAATAAGCATAAGGATCAGAGCAGGCTGCCGGTCCGAGAGAAAGCGTCATGGCTTCTTTGAGTTGCGTACATCGTACCAGGTCGCTGCCTCTGTGGGGGTGAAACCAGTCGTCCACTCACCGGCGTTAGCCATTGCAATGGCCCTCATGAGTGACTCAAAACGAGTCGGGACCATGTCAAGCATTACGTCCACTACGACCAGCTGTTGGGCCGGAGTCATATCGTTGAATCCTGCTATATGCAGATAAGCGTATTCGAGCGCCGTACTGAGATCGGCCTCGAAGAGTGCGTCTATCTGTGCATCGTCCAGCGCCTGCAGACCTGCTCGAACCGCCTCGTACATCAATCCTAGTGCCTCAATCATCTCAGGTGCGTCCGGCCGATCCAGGTTAAAGCCACTACCCCCAATGGGATCCCCTTTGTCGTCGAGCCGTCGCCTATGGGTTCGTACACGGTATCGCTGGAGCGCACGAAAATAGTCCATATCTGCTCCCATACTTATACATCCTCTGTGATGTGGCGCTCGCTCATATCCTCACAACGCTGGTCGAAGTAGGAGTTTGCCCATGTGGCGATCGCTGGATTATGCCCGCTCCATTGCCATAGCCCGTTGTCTTCTGTTAAAAGGTCGAGTGCTGGATCAAACCCCAGGTTTGCTAATTCGACATTGCGGTTGAGGTACCGGCGGTTCCGCACCTCACCATGCCATAGGTGCAGCAACGCGCCTGTGGCGAAGCTAATCCTTCCTCGTACCTGCTGCCATGCAGCTTCGGCCCAGGCCTTATAGTGGGTGAGATAGCCTTTCGCGTCCAAGAATGTGTCATCTAGACAGAGCGATCCGAAGTCGCCGCAGAACGCGTGCGCTATCAGGTGATCGCCTGTTCCCGTGATTGCCGCGTCATAAAGACCTATGTCTTCCAGCAAGTCGCGTTGCGCGGCCCACGCAAAACCAGTGTGTCCATGAGCGAAGAAGTCGCCTGCACGCGCTATCGACGGAAAGACTGTATGCACGGCGGCGTAGCTGCGGTAGCGCTCGCCCTTTCCGCAATAAGCACGCTCGCCGGGACGCAGGCGGAAGGCGTAGTGGAATGGCTGGACCACGGGATACTCCTCCAGAATCCGCGACGTCTCCTCTGCCCATGACGCATTCTCAAAGAGAACGTCGCAATCGAGCCATGCGATTTTTGTGTAACGTCTCGGCGCACGCCGGATCGCGAGATTGAGCAGGCGCTCTTTCTGCCACATGACATGCTTAGCTCGTAACCTGATCACATGGGGTGTATGGTCAAGTTCGAAGGCAGTGCCCCTAAACGCGCACTCGACTGTGATTAAGTGAATGCCAGAGTCGGTGATGCTCCTCTGGAATAGGTCGTAATTGCGTCGCTTGCGCGAATAGCCTTGGGAATTGAAATAGCAAGTGACCACGCACAGATCATTGACGTAGTGATAGCGAGGCGCCGGTAGGACGTTGCTTCGTGTAGAACTGCGCCCAGGCATGGTAGAATCTGGAATTGAAGACACTGGCGCTGCCATGCGCCCGGGTGGTGCGGGTACTGGCCGCGGCCAGTTTACGTCTTGCTCATGGGGGTCTGACTCTGCTGATTTAGGCGTTGCCAAACCAGGCGTCTCATTAAGTAGTATCGCTGAAGCCGTCACAACATTAAGTAACCTCCAAAGATAGAGCGTGTGGGTCGCCGCTTATTAACAGGTCGGACTCCGGCTTAGCACGTGCGCAACGTAGTTCGGATCGCCTACGTTCTGGGGGCGGTCCGCAGCAGGAACGCGTACCCATTGTGCCGTGCCGGTGGTGGCACCAGGTGCCACAGTGACCTGAAGAAAACCGTTTGCATCGACAGCAACACGAAACTCATGCAAATGGAAACCGAATGCATCGTGGCCAGCCCAGCCGTTGAAACCGCGAATCGCATCTAGCTCGAGTTGCTGCAGGTTATTGTTGAAATCGCCGCTGGTGAAATCTGGGAGGTCGATGCGCTGCAAGGGTGGCAGGCCTTGTTGCTGCCTATGTACGTTGAAGGCGGTAACCATTTGTCTGAACCCGGACGAGTTGCGGACCTGGCCTGGGTACTGGCGCGCTGTTGTGACTTTTTGATTCAGCTCTTGAATCCCCGCCGCCAAATTGGACCTCCAGTTCCAGACTTGATCATCGGTGGGGGCAGGAACTGTAATCTGCATAATGCCGACGCCACCGAGATTATCCGCACTCCACGTAGGACAGCGACCGACCCCGCCATCTACACCGGTGACGAACTGTCGCATGCCGCTTTCCTGGCAGGCAATCCGGCCGAGTGTATCATTTGGGAGTGCGGCCCTGATGGCGGTGCGTAGCGGATTGGTGCCCTGAATTACAAGGCCACTCGTGCTTGCCGTCAAAGTCTTTCCATTGACGGTAGCGCTCACTATGAGTGTTAGTGCGCCACCACGAATTGTGGGAAAAGTGGGAGTAAACTGGCCACCCATGACCGTCTGTACGATGTCTGGTGGGTTGATGGAGCGCTGCGGCCCATGCGAACAGGTTCGCGCGTTGTAGCGGATCTGCACCGTCCACTTGAACTGCGTTGTGGGAGTGGGATCTGGCGTGATGCCAGTGACGCGGGCGCGAGCGACGATCTGGGGCATCGCCGGCGCATCAGTGATGGCAAATGTTGTGTTAGGGGCTGGCGAATCGATAACCAGTTTCGCCTGGCCTGGCTTCGGGCTTGGTTTAGGGCTTGGCGCAACACTAGGGGCCAGTGCCATGTCCGCCAGCAGGGGACCCGTCGCCGCGGCTGACAACGACTGCAAACGCGGCCAGGAGAGGCCAAAACGCTCAGCATACCAAAACTCGTCGCGTACTCGCCGCGCCTGCAAATAGGCTCGTTCCTGCTCGGCGCTTGGCCGATCCTCCAGAAAGAGCTCCCATGCGTGCGCCCATAGACCCTCCGGGTGCTCGGTAAGGCGCTCCGGCGAACGCTGGCGGCACCGGTCGATCCAGTACGCCCAGACCGACCCTGTTAGATTCTTGCGTGCCATCCGAATCTGGTTGACCAACACATGATCAACCGGAACCACGCATGTATCAAACGCGTCGCGGAAGCGATGGCCCACAACAGCCTGAGGATCGTGAAGGATGCGGTGGCCCATCGGCCAGCACTTCAAGCCGAGATCCAAATCCTCAACGCCCCACGAGCGCATGTGCGCATCGAAACCCCAAAGCCTGTTGTACAGCAAGCGACTTACAGCGAATGCACAGCCAATGAGCGCAGGCGACTCGTAGAACGTCATCCGTCCGACTTTGGCCACTCGCAGTTCATCTACATCCCTCCACTGCGTGTCGAACATCTCCATGTCCATGCTATAGCCGTGTCCGACCTGGTTAAGGTTGTTTATCCAGTGTTGAGTGTTCAAGTCTGCGATGGCAGGCGTAACGATAGCTTCACCGTCGAGGGCCTGGACGTCCTGCACCAACTTAGCGATGGCATTGCCTTCGGGCTTTGTGTGACCATCGAGGAATACAAGCACCTCGCCACTTGCCTTGCGCGCTCCCAGAGCTTTTGTTGGCGACGTACCTTGCCGCTGCGTGTGCCTGGTAACTTCGAGCCAGGGAAACCGCTGCAGCGCTAAATCTATCGAATCGTCCGTGGAGGCATCGTCGGCAACCACAATGTTGTAGTCGAGATTCGCTAGAGAGTCGATTGTCGATTCAATAGTTTTGCTCAACAGCGCGCCCTCGTTGTGAGCGGCGATAACTATTGTTGAACGCATAGTCGTACCTCCTGGTGGTTCCATCGTCGGATTAGCGCATATCTTTTTTCACTAACAAAGGTATTGTGCCGCTCTAACGTTTCAGCCAGCGCCTCAGCCGCCATCGCATTCCGAGCTTCACGCCCATGGTCTCCAGGTAAGGCACGATGAAGTCCCCGATCTCATCCATGTCTTTCAGATAACGGTGTCTGCCACTGGATACATGGGTGATATGACCCCGCCAGACACCTCGACCTGCTTCCTCAGCACGCTCTTCGACCCAGATCCTGATGATGAACGATTGGGCTTCGGACTCGATCTCATCCATAATCTCCTTCGTCTTCCAGTCAATCCAGGACTCGATACTGCTTGCCCCGGCCAGGTGTTCCCTAGTTCGATTCAACCATAACATGGAGGGGTCTCCTGAACGACTCTTTAGCATCTCTTAGCGTCTCTTGGGTGACTCTATAACGTGTTTTCCCTCGTCGGTTTTATCGGAGAAGACGGGTTGGAACTACCGTTTAGGGCCTGTTCCACCTATTGAATGTTTTGCTGTACCTGGTTTTGGAGATTGGCTAGAAACTCCTGAAGTTGTGTCAGGTGACCAAGCACTTCGATCAGTGGAGAGGATGGTAGCTCAAGCGCTGATTGAGCGTCAGTTGAAGCGAAGGTTGGCTTTGTCTCAACGAGCTGTTCTGTCAGAATCTGCTTATAGAGCGCTATCGTGCTCTTTGAGGGCTTCACGCCGAGTTCGTCGTTCAGAGTTGTTACGCACTGCTCGTACTGCTGTAATGCTGCTGTCCGGTCTCCATTTAGATAGTGCAGACGCATCAAGCGCCGGTAAGTGCGTTCGCGAGCCCTGTCGCAGCCCATGATACGCATGCCATATCGTATACCTGCATCGTAATCGTGGTGTGCTTCGCAATAACTCATCAACTTTTCTAACATAGCCAGGTACATGTTCTGCAAATGCTCACGCTCGTACAGGCACCAGTTCTCGTAGCAGCCTTCCAGGAGTGGACCCCGATATAGTTGTACTGCATTCTGCAACGCTTGCACTTTGTGAGTGTCTAACTCCTGGCCTGCTATATTTCGAACAAGCTCAAACGTCTGCTCGAACGTTGCCACATCAAGCCAGAGGTCGGCCTCTACATTAATCTGAATTCGGTCCGGTTTGACCAGTAATAAACGGTCGTGAATAGGCTCATTTCGCAAACCCAGGACAGATTGGAGACGCCAGAGGGTCTGCCGTAACATCTTTTTCGACTGGACGGTAGCGATATCAGGCCATAGTAGGCCTGCTAGAGGCTCACGGGAAACAGGATGATGTCGATGGAGCAAAAGGTAGCAGAACAATTCCTGTAGTTTGTGTGCATCGAAACCAGCTACTACCTGTTCGTCGCGTCGAACGCAGAATTGCCCAAGTAGTTGGATACGTATCTTGGACATAGCAACCCCTAGATAGAGAGACTATCTTAACCACAAACAAAGAAAGGGGCCTATATGTGGATGCGACTCGGCAATCTAACTCAACAAATTACTAGTAACAACTATAACATGTTTCTATGCCATTTTCAATCGAATCTCAGTTGATTTTCTACTCACAACGAGTATCTGATAAAAGTTCCTTCATCTTTAGGAATGGGCACCTACTGAACAACGACATTCAGAAGCACCACCCAATACTGGATGGATTGGAGAAGCAAGCCAATCAAGAGGATCACGGTCCCAATGATGCTGATCGCGGCGATCACATGACGGTCGATCACGAGAGCAGTGTCAGCAGTCCACATGAGCATGGTTCTTTGACGCTAGATATTGGGGCTTACGGCTCATTGCCTGGATCCACACGCTGCTCGGATGCAAGTCCAATATGACTGTCCTGATAAATGGTGCGGAGCGCATCCAGCGTCGTTGCGGTGAGTTGGGCGAGTTCGGCAGTGAGATGCAAGACGCGATCCACTGCCGCAGCAAAGGGAGTGGGTTCTGCTTTCCCATCATTCCGGCTGTTGGAGTTGCTGCTGGACGCCATACAAATCGAAGAGCAGATAGCGCCAGACAATGCGGTTCTCGGCGACCCGGAGCATATCTACCGCCTCATATGCGACCCGGCGTCCTGTGGGGGCAATGCCAAGGAAGATGCCAGAGTGAGTTGCCTCAATCAAAGAGCGGATCACCACGGTGTCCGTCCCTTCCACAACCGTTTCTTCAGTGCTGCGCATATCACTCAGAGCAGAGGAAACGTTCTTCTGAAAATTGGCCAGGGCGGTCTCAAAACCTGTGGTCCATTCGGTCAGGCCAACGCATTGCTCAGTATATCCGGTGACATCAACCACCTCGGGTAGGCGGGCATAATCATTGGTAAAAAGATACTGCTGGAAGAGTCGATAAATGTCTAAGGGTGTTCCCATCATGTGTCTCACTTTCTTAATTTTGCTCCTGTGGTCTTGATTCCTGCATCGTGTATACTATAGCTGAGACACACTGGAGCGTCTATGCTTATTCGTCGCTTAGTTCTACCAATTCGTCCGGAAATATAATATACCAATGGACCTGTTACGCCGGACTACCGCTGCTCGTGGCATCAACATAGGAGTTAAGGCAGGTTCATCGTGAGCAGTGTACATCGCTGTTGAGGCTTAACAGTTCACAAGACCAGCAGGAGGAGCGAAGTGGATCCCTTGACTGATATCTTGCAAGACTTGCGGCTGGAAAGTAGCTTCTATGCCCGTAGTGACGTCAGTGCGCCGTGGGGACTGGCATTCTCTGTCAAAGATGGCCCAAGCTTTCACGTCATCGTCGCTGGGCGAGGCTTTCTTCGCATTGACGCCGAGAGAATTCTCCTCCATGCAGGTGATCTGGTCCTGCTGCCTCACGGGGTCGATCATCAGCTCGCCTCTAGCTCGGAGGGTCCGTCAATACCGCTTGAAGCACTCCCCTCGGAACGAATCGGCCACAATGCTGCACTCCTGCGCTCCGAGGGTGATGGAGAGCGGTCATTGCTTATTTGCGGTGGGGTGCGGTTCGCTGGGCCAATGGCGCATCCGCTCCTTGAACTCTTGCCACGGGTGCTGTTGCTCCCCAGCGAGGGCGATCAAGAGGGGAAGCAGGAGGATGCATGGTTGGAAGCGACGCTCAGGATGCTTGGCGCGGAGGCGCTTTCGCTGCGACCAGGGAGTGTCGCCATGATGACGCGTCTGGCAGATATTCTTGTGCTTCAGACCATCCGAGCCTGGTTAGAA
>JBKPAZ010000290.1:0-11255 GCA_046726655.1 Chloroflexota bacterium | reverse complement strand
GCTTCAACCAGGAGACCGTTTTTCTCGTGTGTGATGATCTCTGCTGGACCTCCAACATTGGACGCAATCACGGGTAATCCTCGGGCCATAGCCTCCGCGACAACTAAACCAAATGGCTCCTGCCAGAGTGAGGGGACGAGCATTATTTGGGAACGATCATAGTACTGGATCAATTCATCTTGCGGAACCTTCCCATGAAATGTCACCATTTCTTCAAGCCCTTTCTCACGTGAGAAGGTCTGCAGTTCGCTCATATATGTCTCATCTCCGTCACCAAAGATATGAAAGCGAAGAGGTGGTAAATTTATACTCGTCTTCAACTCATGCATAAGCAGGTCAAGGGCTTTTAGAATGACAAGAATTCCTTTTTCAACCCGTATTCTTCCAACGAAGAGAAGTTGGAAAGCCTTTTCCTCGTTACTCGCGGACCGGGGCAATGTCAAGAAACGAGGGTCAATGCCGTTATAGATCACTTCGATGCGTTTGGGGTCGAAACCTGCCCGCATATACTCCTGCTTAACTGTGGCACTCACCGCAATCAGCGAAGTCCAGGTCAACTCAGGGACTGTACCGATGAGTTTTTGTTTCAGCCAACGATTATGCAGGCGTGATTGCTCTGTCTCAGGCGAATGAGCATAAAGAAGCCAGTAACTGCCCAGGTGAAATATGATCGGGACATGAAGGTCTGGGAGGACTTTAAGAATTGAATTGACCCCGATGCCTGTAATTTCCCAGATATAGAGTAAGTCCGGTGAAGTTGCTGCGAAAACCTCTCGTAACTTTCTGGCGTTTGCAGCATTATGATAGCGCCGGTAGTAGTTGAAGGGTTGTTTAAGCTGAGACCAGAACGAACGCTGCCGATCAAAATACACAGGTGGGGCAGGCTGCAGTGAGCGCCATATTTTTCCGTCTCGTTCAGGCCTGGTAAGACCATACGAGCTAGTAAGTACTATGACTTCATGTCCGAGGCGTTCTAATCCAGCCGCAACGTCTCCCGCCAGGATTTCTGCTCCCCCCTCCACGTAAGGTGGATAGAGATTGCTAAGTAAGAGAATACGCACTACTACACCTTTTCTATGTGAACGTACCCCCGGTCAGAGACCGGGGGCTTCTACGCAGTTGCCCGCGTTGGCCGCGTCCCGACCGAAAGCTGTTGGTATCCCGGTCCAGTTCACAGCCACACGTGCAACTGTGCCAGCGCTCTTCGAGGGTTTTCTTGACCACCACGCCACATCCTGAACACACCTGGCTGGTTCCCTTTGGATCGACTTGTACGAGCGTCCTACCGGCCCATGCTGCCTTGTAGGTACAGTACTGCACAAATTGACTCCAACCCGCGTCGCTGATTGATTTATTTAACCCGGCTTTGCTACTGGCTCCGTTTGGGAGGTACTGCCCGGTCTCTTCGTCCTGTTTCGGTTGTGGCCGTTTCACCAGATTGGCCGGCTGTAAGTCCTCGAACACGATGATCTGAAAGCGGTTCACCAGCTTGCAGGATTCTTTGTGCAAGAAGTCTGCTCGCTGGTTACGGATCTTGCGATGGGTACGGGCCACGGCCTGCACGGCCTTGTTCCGGCGATGACTCCCACGCTTCTTTCGAGACAAGGCCGCTTGCAACTTCTTCAGCTTCTTCTCTGCCTTGCGATAGTGGCGCGGATTCTCGATACACTCTTCGTTGGAGAGCGCAGCAAAGTGGGTCACTCCCAGGTCGATGCCCACATCCTCAGAGCTCATCGGCAAGGCTTCGGGCTTCCCAATCTCGCATGTAAAGCAAGCGTACCAAGCCTCTCCCTCTCGCTTAATGGTGAGCGTCTTGATCGCGCCTGCGATGTCCCGGTGCAGGTACAGCCTCACTGTTCCGAGCTTCGAGAGCTGTAGTTTCACCCTGACCATGCCTTTCGTGTCTGCCGGGCGCTTCTGCGCATCCAGTTTCCAGCCTGCTCCATCGGGGTAGGTGAAGGAGGTATACCGATGGCGTCCCTGAAAGCGGGGATAGCCGGGGTTTTGGCCGTTCTTCACCCGCTGGAAGAACCGTTGGTAGGCTTTCTCCAGGCGAAACAGGACATCCTGCAAGACATGCGAAGCAATGGCCTGGTACTCTGGCCGGAGCACTTCCTTGATCTCCACCAGATCGCGCTTCTGTTCGTAGACGCTGATGGCATGCTCCTTCGTGAGTTGCTTGCGCGTCGGCTCATCATAATAGTTCGGATGCTGTTTCACGCGCGTCTCATAGGCATCGCGGCGCTCTTGCAGGCCCGCATTGTAGAGTTCGCAGCAGAGGTTGAGCACCCCGTACAGCTTGTCTGTCGTGGCTTTGTTGGCGTAGATTCGGTATTTGTATGTTTTGATGCTCATGGGTGCCGCTTTCTTGTCCGTGGGAAACGGGCGAATGTTTGCCCGTTTCCCATGTCTTCATAACGTCTTCTTCTACGCCTCTTGCAAAACGGTTATGGGCTCTGCTGTGTTTTCATCCACGCCAGTATACCATGTGTTCTAGCTTTACGGAAGCCTGCGTTTGGGCCGCCGCATCCTCTATCTTTCAAGTAGGGGTAAGGCGGTCCTTACCTCAAGATATGGCATTAGTATTTTTTATCCCAGCCAGTGTACATGGTCATTAAGAAATACGCAAGATAGAACGGGTTAAGAAACTGTCGTATTTGCGCACGTTTTATAACCCAATCTTAACCGACTGTTTGCCATTTCACGACTACTCTCCTGTTACACTGCTTGCAGCGTGTAATATCGTCTTGATCCGGTCTTCCGTATAGCCATAAAAGGAGCAACAATTAGGTATATGGGAACTGAAGTATTGATCATCGGGCTTGACGGAGCCACTCCTGACCTGGTGGAGCGTTGGGTTGCAGATAATAAATTACCTTATTTAAAACAGATGATGCAAAACGGCGTGTATGGTAAATTGAAGTCTACCTATCCTCCAATCTCGCCTGCTGCATGGACAACGTTTGCTACGGGATATAACCCTGGGAAGCATGGTACCTATGATTTTCGTGATTACGATCCCAGGCGCTATAGTTGTTTTGCTGACACCATTGTTGACTCTAATGCTTTTGCAGGCAAGTCGATCTGGGACCTTGTGGGAGCGGCAGGACAGAAGGTGGGAGTTATCACTGTTCCGGTTACCTATCCTGCCTGGAAGGTCAATGGCTTCATGGTATCGGGCTATCCGACACCCGATGCTGCCAAATCGTTTGCGTATCCACCAGAGTTGGGTCAACGCATACCCCCACTGACCGAAGATTCTGCTTTTTTCAAATCTGCCACACATAGCGAAGTACTCAAAGAATTGGTACGCATCACTCATCTACGCACTGATATTTCAATTGCGGAGTTGAAAAAGGACGATTATGGCCTGTTCATCATGGTCATTGGGGCCACTGACCGCGCGCACCACGATTGGTGGAAGTTTATCGATCCTGAACATCCAGCCTATGATGCCAGGGAAGGGGCGCTCTACGGCAACTATATTCTCGAAGTCTACCAGGCTGCTGATGCGTGCATTGGTAAGTTTTTGGATGTTGTTGATGATGACACAACTGTCATTGTGATGTCTGATCATGGTGGTATGGCGCATCCTAAGTACTACTTTAATACCAATTACTGGCTGCGCACCCTTCATCTCCTGAAGCCGGGTCCGAAGGCGGATCAGAGTAAAAGCGGACTCAAGGGCGCCTTCAAGCAGTTTTATCGTACGAAGATTCGTCGCTTGCCATACCTAGAGAAAATCTATCGTCGCCTGCCACAAAGTCTGAAGAAGATGGCAACCAATCTGGATTCGCAAACTATGATGAACCTGGATGCAATAGACTGGAAACACACTAAAGCATATCGTTTCCCTATGTACCCACCTGTTGAAGGCATTATGATTAATGTTATCGGCCGCCAGGCGGAGGGTTGTGTCCAGGCAGGTGAAGAGTATGAAGCCTTACGTACCCAAATTCTGGAAGAAGTGCGCAAGCTACAGGAACCCGGTACTGATGAGCCGATTGTATTAGAGGCCTATCGCCGTGAGGAACTCTACCATGGTGAACGTTTGGAGACTGCTCCTGACATCATTATCGTGACCAAAGATTGCTATAAAGGCGGAACAGGTATTGACGAGCTGATCAGTGAGGTACCCCTGGATGTAATCTCAAAGCTGAGTGGTGTGCATCGCATGGATGGCATTATCCTCGCGCAGGGACCACATATACGTCGTAATGGGCTGATTGTGGGAGCCGGCATTATCGATGTTGCTCCGACAGTGTTGTATGCGCTTGGCATGTCCATTCCCTTGGATATGGATGGCAAGACTCTTACTGGTTTGTTCGAAGATGCATACACACAGCAAACATCCGCCTCCTATATCGGTGAGCGTAAGGTTGAAGATGTAGCTTCAGATGAATATGGCTATTCTGAAGAAGAGGAGGAGAGTGTTCGTTTGAAGCTAGAGGCACTGGGTTATTTATAGGGAATGTTTGAAACGTTGCGAAATGTTCAACACTTTCAAACGACGGGTTCATAAGGAGATCGTATGCGCATCCTGTTTGTGACACCTTATCCACCCTCGCGTATTCGTGTGCGAGGCTATGGATTTTTGACAGAGCTCCATCACGAGCATGAAGTAACCGTTATGACACAGTGTATATCAGAGCAGGAACTGGCAAATGCAGAAGCGTTGCGCAGCCAGGGATATAAAGTGATCGTCGTACAGGAGTCAAAACGGCAAGCGACCCTGCGTAGTGGGCGCGCTCTTCTCAGTAACCTTCCCTTGCAGGTGGCTTATGCTCGCTCTGCACTTTTCGCGCAAGCTGTTCAAGATTTGACCGCACAACATGAGTTTGACGTAGTACATGTTGAACACTTGAGGGGCATTGCCTCAATGGAACAGCTTGTACGCACTCATCCGCTGGTCTGGGATGCTGTTGATTGTATCAGTCTGCTCTGTAAACATACGATTGTGGCAGGGCCAAGCCTGAAAGTGCGTATGGTAGCCCGTTTAGAGCGTGAGCGCACCCAACGCTATGAAGCCAGGCTGCTCAGTCAACTTCAGCATGTCGTGGTCACCTCCGAGCGCGATCGTCAGGCTATGATCGAATTGCACCGCGGACAAACAGGTGACCTGTTTAGTAGTGATGACGCGTTAGGTGTTGATGTAAGTGTGTTACCTAATGGCGTTGACCTGGATTATTTTCATCCGTTGCAGCAGGAAAGACGTCGCTTCAATATAGTGTTCTCAGGCAAAATGAGCTATCACGCGAATGTGGCAACCACGCTCTATCTCTATCAGCAGATTATGCCTTTAATCTGGCAACAACTACCGGAAGCAACTCTTACTCTAGTCGGTAGTAAGCCACCAAAGGCAATTCAGCTCCTGGCGCGTGATCCTCGTGTTGAAGTGACTGGCTATGTACATGATATGCGCCCATATGTCCGGCGTGCCGAGGTGATGTTAAGCCCGATGGTCTATAGTGTTGGGATACAGAACAAGGTGCTTGAGGCGATGGCTCTTGGTACGCCAGTCGTCGTTGCCGCACAAGCGGCAGAAGCTTTGGGAGCACAACCTGGTCGAGACCTGTTAGTTGCAGGATCTGCCCAGGAATTCGCTAATGCAACCTTGCGCCTTATGCGCGATCTTGAGTTACACACGACATTGAGTCAGTGTGGCCGCAGATATGTGGAAGAGCAACATAACTGGCGTGTGGTGACTGACCAATTAATCGACATATACCAGCGGGCGGTAGCAAGCCATAGAGAGAAAAATGTCGCACACAGCTCTGAGGTTTCTTTTGTACCCAGTTTGCCTTTTTGAAGCTCCTGCCTGAAAGGCAATATGTAGAAGGACGGAGATTTGTGATCAATAGTTATGCTTCTCATCCTTACTTCCAGTTACAAAGCGATAGAGAATATCTACCAGAATCAGCCAGTTTGCCCAAAAGTCTAGAGAAAACGGCAGAGAGATCTTTGAATACGAAACAGTATATCCAGGATGATAAAAAGGTGTTAACATCTCTGTTGAAACTGATAGTTGCCGATACTCTGGCCCAGGATCAAACTATTGGTCTAGATACAAATGAAGAGATACTTCGCCTGATACCCATCTTATGCGCATATTTCTCATGCCAGGAACTGGTACAATTGGTCGGTGAGAAGCTGACAACCCGGATGCTCGACTTGAATCGTCTGGAGATCGCGCAGAACCTGGTCCTCGAACGCGAACTTCAGCATGTCTTACATGCTTTCAACGAGGCGCACATTTCAGTCCTCTTAATGAAAGGACCGGCTCTCGCATACACTGTCTATCCTGAAGCCTGCTTGCGTACCTATCATGATGTTGATGCGTTAATTCGTTCCGATGACCTATCACGAGCACATGAATTGTTGTTACAAATGGGATACACGTTCTATGAGGAGTATCGCGCAAATGTCACGAATAGCAAACGTACTGGTTTTAACTACATGTTAGCGCGTCCCGATTCCTGGCTTGAGATTCCCATTGAACTACACACTGCGCCTCACCCTAGCGAGATCGGGACAGATTTTGGGGTGGAGTCATTGTGGCTCAAGGCCCAACAAATCGAGGTTCTTGGTGAATCCACGCTGACGATGCACCCGATTGATCACCTGCTGTATCTTTGCTGGCACTATCGTTTACACAGCTTAACTCGCTTACTCTGGCTTTATGATCTGGTAGTAATACTGCGGGCTATTGGCCCAGAACTGGACTGGGTAGAACTTGTTCAAACTGCGCGACAGCAACGCCTGGCGACAACACTCTACTATTGTCTGTCCTGGTGCCGCGACCTGTTTGGGGTTTCAATTCCTGCAGAAGTTTTTAAACGACTACAACCACCATGGGCTTGCCGTTTGATAGTCGAGCGAATTGCCATGCCCAACGCCGTGAAAACGCTTGCTTCGACACATGGGCAATCACGCCGCATAATTGCTCATCGCGCAATGGTTGATAGCACAGTGGGATTGATCAAAGCCGGTTTGCAAGCGCTCTTTCCCTCGCCGGCCTCTATGGGACGACGTTACATGGGAAATTCACGTTTGCCGCTTCATTTCTTTTTTCTTTACTATTTCATCCATCCCTGGACGACCTTGGCGAAAGGCTTTCGTTACCTTCTTAAGCACAGAGGGAAGAAAAGATAAAAGGTTATTTCATGTATACATCACAGGTAAGTGTGATAATTCCCTATTCTAAGCTCGATGTGGCACAAGTTGCTCTTGAGAAACTTGTTCACCAGACTTATCCAGCAGACCTAACAGAGATCATAGTCGTGGGTCCGGGTAGCAGCACTTTCGCCAACCGCTGGCCTATCAAGGCAATTGATACTCATCCAATCTATTATCCGGGTGAGGCTCGCAATATTGGTGCTGCTGCAGCGGAAGGTGATTATTTTCTGTTCATCGATGACGACTGTGAGCCTGCTCCTGATTGGATTGAACAGAACATACTCGAACTGGAGCAGCCAGAGATTGGTGCGGTTGGAGGGCAGATCGCAGGAAAATCCAAAGCGTTCTTTGCGCAGTGTGTTGACTTCAGCAGTTTTGCTTTCAGCCAGGTGAGCAGGCGCATGGAGACACCAGTCTGTTCAGCTAGTTTAGCGGTGAAGCGCCAGGCATTCGAGGCTGCCCAGGGTTTTAGTGAAGAGTTGCGGTCTGGCGAAGACATCGATTTCTGCTATCGCCTCATCAAGATGGGTTTTAAGACCGTGTATCAACCCACAGTCAAAGTGCTGCACAATCATCGCCGTAAACACTTTTCTACCTTGATGCGCTACAGTTATTTCTATGGTCGGGTGAAAGGGCTTTACGTCAAGCTGCGTCATGCGGATATGTCAAAACGCAATAAGATTCTGACATTGTTCTATCATCCCCTGGTCTACTTGTTGATGATTATCCCAGTTTCTTTCGGCATAACGAGTACGATAGTCCGATTGAATGTACGTGAATATCCGCGTGTGCTCATGTACGCACCTTTTATTTTTCTTTCAAAAATTTCCTACCATATTGGTATCTGGCAGTGGATTCTCAAAAATAAAGTTGTGAGGTGAATTATGAAGAAAAGCGTTTCTCTCCTTTTCAACAGATGGTCTGTAGCGACCATCTTGTTGCTTATGCTAGGTATTAGTGTCCCGCGTGTCATCCCGCAACTCTCTGCACATGCGGCAATCAGACGTGGAAACGCAACAACGACGCCCATCCAACATGTCGTCGTCATCATGCTGGAAAACCACACCTTTGACAACTATTTCGGTCGATTCCCGGGAGCAAATGGTGTTACTTTACCGAGAGCGTCTGATCCAGTACGTAGTGATTTCAACCATAATGCCGCTGCTACTAATGCAGCCGTTATTGGCGGTAAAACGTATGGTTATCCAGTACGCGGCCAGGTGCAATATACCCAGGCGGACATTCCCATTTATTGGAATTATGCTACACAATTTGGTCTAAGTGATAATTTCTTTGCTTCAATGACAACCAGTAGTAGTCCCAATCATATGGTACTTGTCACGGCACAAAACGGCGGCGTCTATGAAACAGGCAGCCAGTCAGGTTGTCTCTCAGCGCAGAACGATTTGTCCTATTCCAAAAAAAATACCGGCAATCCCTACTGGTCCTATCCTTGCTACAATGTGAATAACCTGCCAGCGCTGTTCAAAACCAATAACATTAGCTGGCGCTACTATGCTACAACTGGTATTTGGGACGCCCCCCGTATGGTACAGCCACTCTACACTTCACCCTACGATGTACACAAACAGGGACAGTTTATCCAGGATGTCCAGTCAGGCAATATGGCGGATGTATCCTGGATCACGCCACCTGGACACGACGGGAGCGACCATCCTCCATCTCCTACCATACCGGCTCAGAACTATCTCACCGACCAGGTCAACGCCGTCATGAACAGTCCCTACTGGGCAAGCACTGCCATCTTTGTGACGTGGGATGAATGGGGGGGCTTTTATGACCACGTGTCACCTCCCCAGGTAGACAACCTGGGATTAGGGCCTCGTGTGCCTCTGCTGGTCATCTCACCCTATGCTAAGCAAGGATATTTATCACATTCGTTGGGCGAGTTTGCTTCGTTTGACAAGTTTATCGAGGCGAACTGGAGCCTACCTGATCTAGGACAGCGTGATGCGAATCCCGCAATTAGTGACCTGATGGACTTCTTTGACTTCTCGCAAGCACTTCAACCGCCCTATATTCAACAACACCTCCCTTATGCGCGTGTGCTCAGAGTGCCGACAGCGGGAGTAGTATCAACTGTTCACCCTCCTGTTGGAGGTCCCAATATTAGCTATCACTTCGATGTTGTCTATATGTTGAGTCAAACACCCAACGTACATTATGTGACTATCGATGGGGCAAACACCTTTCCAATGTCTGTTGTTGGGCCTGCAGGAGGAGGTGGAAAGCTCTATGAGTATTCAACTCATCTCGGCATTGGGCTGCATAATGCCTCTTTTACATTTTCTGATGGATCGGGAGGAACAACTACTCTTCCTTACAATGGCGTTCCATTCAGCGGACCGCAGGTCAGTCCCTTTCAATTGAATATTACTGCGCCTGTAGCCGTGGCACAGCCGAACCAACCGATTACCTACAAGGCCACCTATATCTCACCCACGAACACCGCACCAACGGTGACAGATGTAGATATCGATGGTGTTCCTTTTACGATGACGTCAACGGGCGGAACCAATTATGCAAAGGGTGTGACCTATACTTATACTACTAGTTCGCTGTCCATCGGAGATCACTGGTATCGCTACCGCTTTGATGACAGCACAGATGGCTCGGACATGGCTATTTACGAAGGCTCTGTTAAACCGGCCATTACAATAATGTTGCTCTCGCAATCCTCGGTCACTCCGACTTCGGGGCCAAGCTCGACCGTCTTTACTTTCCAGACGACCTATACCAACTCGGCGAATGTAGCCCCGGTCCAGGCGCTACTGTATGTGGATAAAACTTCTTATCCTATGTCGTATGTCTCTGGTTCGTACAACACGGGCGCGCGCTACCAGCTACAAACCACCCTACCTTCCGGCAACCACTCGTTTTTCTTCGTCTTCAACACTAATCAAACGGCCTGGGCTGATCCTTTTGCTCCAGCTGTCTATCAAGGTCCAAATGTCGGAGCCAATGCTCAGCCGATTAAACCTGGAACCACCATTACATCAAGTACAATCGATGATCAAGGTACGATTCAGGAGCCTGATGGCGATGGATATGATCCAAATTAAAGGAGTGACGATTCAGGGGATGGCGCAGTAAGCTCATCAGGATTTGTATTCGCTGATTTGCAAACGAGTTTGGCTAATCCGTTATCCGAAACTTGGACTTTCAGAGACAAGCTATGATCGCCCGGTTCGGTTCCTGGTTCACCCAGGGCAGTTTCACCTCTCGTTTCCTTGAGGCCAGAGCTGCCTTGTCCCCAGGCGTCAGTTCCCGTGTAACTCACGGTACGCCCATATCAGGCTAGAGCGGCTAAATTCTGTGCCGCATTCAAATCTCTGCCGATGGTTAATCCGCATTCCTCGCAGATGAAAACCCGATCAGCAAGCTGCAAATTGGGATGCCGCCACTCACAACCTGAGCACGTTTGGGAAGACGGCTCCCATCGAGAAACCACGAGCACACGACATCCGGCGTCTTTGGCTTTGTACTCAATCTGGCGACGCCACTCATAGAGTCCCACATCGGCAATCGCTCGCGACAGATGCCGATTTTTCAACATCCCCGACACATGGAGATCCTCGATCACAATCACAGCCGGTCGCTGGTCGGATGGCTTGTTTTTCGCGACCAAGCCAGCGGTGGCTTTGTGCAGGGCATCTTGACGCACATGGGCAATACGCGCATGCATGCGGGCGAGTCGGCGTTGAGATTTTTTTCGATTAGCAGAGCCTTTGTGTTTGCGGGAATGCCAGCGAGAAAGTCGCTGAAGTTTCTTGAGACGTTTGCGCAAGGCTTTGGGATTGGCAATTTCTCTCCCATCAGAAACAGTCGCCAGGGTCTTCACTCCAAGGTCAACGCCAATCACCGGTCCGGTGGCGGGTTCTGGCTCTGTGACTTCTTCATGGACACAGATGGAGACATAGTAGGGTAGACGCCTGGCGAGGTTCCAATTTCTTGTTCCTTTTCCATGCGTCCCCCTCCGAACCGGACGTGCTGGTTTCCTAGCATCCGGCTCTCCGGTCACACACATTTCATGTTCTCGGTTTTCTTCACAGATCGTC
>JBKPAZ010000289.1:0-7724 GCA_046726655.1 Chloroflexota bacterium | reverse complement strand
CTCCAGGCGCTCGACCGGCTTGCCTGCTTCGACGCGAAAAGCCGTCGCGCCCCTGGCGCGCTCGCGTGCAAAGATGCGTTCGGCTTCGCGAATCGCGGCGTTCGCTTGGGCATCACCGGCCAGGGCATCCTGTTCATTCCAGTGCACGCGATCATCCCCGCGTTTTGAGATCACTCGTAACATTCCCATTGCTGGTTCTCCTTTCTCAACTCCGTCATGGTTGCTAGCCAGTACGTATGTAGAACTACGCCTTTACCGGTGCTCACGCTCCAGTCTTCTCCACCTTCTTGTTTTGCACCGCTGTCTTGAGTATAGTGACTTCCGAACAAAAACACATCCACAAAATGTACTGTTTTTGCGCACTATTGTGAAATGCAAAGGATCAAAGATGATGAGTTCATACAGTACATTCATATCATTTTACTGAAGGATGGTAGATCAAGTTCATCATCAGGCCTTTACGAACTTGAAGTTTAAGGAAGTGATTTACCGAATCAATTTGTGGTAATATTGATGAGAAAAAGCATTGCATTGGGTACATCCTCGTCCAAAACTTCTCAGAGGGGCCAACCACAGCAGCAGAAAGGGAATACGATGCACAAGGCTCGCACACGCATTTCGCCGTACGGCTGGGTCATGATCTTCATGCTACTCGTCCTGGGAGTGATCAACTTTGCCGACAAAGCGGTACTTGGCCTGGCAGCAGTGCCCATCATCAAGGAATTGCACTTGAGCCCCGCGCAATATGGGCTGGTAAGTGGTTGTTTCTTCTTGTTGTTTGCACTGTCGTCGGTGCTGGTAACGGCGTGGTCCGATCGAATCGGGACGAAAACAGTCCTGGCGCTGCTTGCAACGAGCTGGGCCATCGTACAAGTCGTCACTGTGTTCGTCTTCTCCTTCCCCGCGTTGCTCCTCACCCGCGTTGTGCTAGGAGCAGGAGAGGGACCATCGTATGGGACGTCTGTTTCCGCTACTACGCCCTGGTTGCCTGCCGACCGTCGCGCATTTGGTCTGGCCGTTGTCACCTTTGGCAGCGTAGTTGGGCCAGCAGTCTTTGCGCCACTACTCACCTTCCTGATCGTCGTCGTGGGATGGCGCGCTGCCTTTGCGCTGCTTGGAGGTATCGGTTTGCTCTGGGTGATCCTCTGGTTGCTGGTCGGGCGAGAGCATCCAGAAGCCGGACGCAAGCCCATCCATGAAACGCAGTTGGAGCACCCCGGGACACGCTGGTCAGAGATACTTCCAGTACTCTTCTCGCGCACTGTTCTCTTATCAACCCTTGCAGCGTTCGGCGTCTATTGGACATCTGCGTTGTATCTGAGTTGGAACCCGGTCTACCTGGTCACCGTGCGGCACCTCAGGCTCAGCGATCCCCTATACCTTGCAGGGATTACACTTCCTTATATTGCAGGAGGAATCGCCCTCATTGCCTTTGGTGCGCTCGCTGATCGCGTCTTCCGCTGGACGGGGAGTCATCGTCGATCGTATGTGTACCCAGGAAGTGCATTGCTCATCGTGAGCGCTCTTTGCTTATTCCTGGCGGTGAACATTCCTTCCTCACTTGGAGCTGTCATCTTGTTCACCCTCGCGCCCATAGGGGTCGCCGTCCCAATGTTATCGACCATCATCACAGCGGTAGCACCGGCAGCACACCGCGGGGCTGTCCTGGGTACTGTCGTGGCGGTATCAACACTACCTGGTCTCATTGCTCCATTGGTCACCGGGTTGATTATCCAATCAGCAGGGAAGAACGTAGCGTCTGGATTTTACCATGCCTACCTGCTAGCAAGCTTGTTACTCCTGATAGTTGGAGTCGCCTTCCTGGCATTTGCGAGGCCTGACGACGAACAACTGGAAGAGAAGATCCCTAGAGGTGCAGCGCATTTGCACTCGTAGTCAAGCACGATCCACATCCTGAGCAGCCTTCAGGCGACCAGCACAGTTCGGATCATCCTTCGGATTCAGCAAGTGCTTCCGAGAGTTCGAAAGCCTTAATGATGTTGCCGGCTGCTGAGACGATACGCGCTGTACCGATGACTGGCGCGATGGCAATGAGTGTCCCGAGAATGCGTTCCGGTTCAAGGCCCGCCTCGCCGCTGACCGCGATATTCATCAACCACGAGGCGGGAGCGGCATCCAATGTCGCCAGGGCCGCCATGCGGACCAGCATGAAGGTCTGTGGGTCAAGTCCTGACTCCTTGTAGGAGTTTTCGATCACGCCCTGCAGGAAACCCAGTTTTGTTGCATCGCCCTGGGCTAATCCTATTAAGCTCTCACGATGATCAACTGTTTGTTCGTTCATCGTACGTCATCCTTTCTTTGGGTGTTCAAAAGGCCGATAAGTGGATACTCATGAGATTCACTCTACTTGCAAACAGAGGAGAAAGCTATTCCCCACAGGATATAGAAAGGGTATAGATTTCGGTCAACACCTGTTCGTTCAACCCACAGGTGTTGCCTTGAGTGCTGAGCGCATCTGGAAAGCCTGGATGATGAGCACTATCCCTCCAATAAACGCCCAACCTCCCGCAAGCAATTTGCTCACTGGTCCAAGCGCGTCTATGATGATCAGCAACACTCCCAGGCCCACTTCGAACAAACCCAGAATCAATCTGCCTATAGATTGCTCACGTGTCATATCTGGGGTTCTGAACCCGCCAAGAATGTTGATCAGCCCCACGAACAGCGCTAACGCACCCAGGATTCTCACCGCCAGTCCGGGGTCAAGATAGCGTTGATACGAAAAGCGAAGCAGGAGTGCTGCTCCGACGACCGTGCCGACTATACCTGCAACAAGCCACAATCCTCTTCTCTGGTGCATGGAAATACCCCATTGCAGGCTCATCAATCCACTCACCAGCCAGAAAATGGCCAGAAAATTCACAAACAGCGTGCTGCCGATAGTGGGCCACCCGAGGATCAGCATTCCCACAATCAACGCGACGATGCCGCGAATGAGGTTCAACCACCACAATCTTTGCACAATAACGACTCCTTCACTTCCCTTTCTCTCCCGGTCTTACTGCAACGCCGCCGTCAGGCGAGAGATGTTCTCATAGAACTTCTCCTTCGTCGAGCGAGCTTGCCACTCTTGCAGGGTCACCTGATTACACCTGCTCAGGTCAATGGCCTCGACCTGGCGCAGATCAGCCACCACACTGGGAGCATAGCAGATCAGCGTCACCTCCAGATTCAGTATGAACGAGCGAATATCCATGTTGCTCGATCCGATCACGGCAATGTCATCGTCAATGGTGATGTGCTTGGAGTGTAACAGAATTGGTTCTTTGTATCGGTAGAGCTTCACCCCGGCTTTGAGTAGTTGTTCATAGTAGGAACGCTCGGCGTGGCTCACCAGGAATTGGTCGCTGGCCTCCGAATTGATCAGCGTCACGTCAACCCCACGTTGAGCTGCGCTGGTGAGGGCGGTCATCAAGGCGTCATCGGGCACGAAGTAGGGATTGGTGATCACGAGGGTCTTTCGTGCGGCATGGATGAGGGCCGTGAACAACTTCAGGTTATTCTCGTCCTCGAAGCCGGAGCCACTTGGCAGTATCTGGCAGAGCACCTCACCGGCAGCCTTCAGTTCGATGGCGACCTCAGGTGCGTTCTGGCGAGTCAGTAGGACGCCGCTTTCAGAGTACCAATCGGTGGCGAAGGCTGCCTCCAGTTCACCAACCACCGGACCACTGATGCGCGCGACCAGCTCATCGTAGTAGATGGCGTCCTTGCGAAAATAGTTACGCCTGATCAGGTTCTGCGAGCCGGTATAGCCGATATGCCCGTCGATCACCACAATTTTCCGATGGTTGCGCAGGTCGATGCGTGTGTAGTTGGCCCCGAAGAAGTGCAGCGGCAGCGAGATGTGATGCTCGATGCCAGCAGCCGTGAGTCGCTCCTGCATCTCCTTGAAGTTCGGGTATTTGCGCGAGCCGAGGTGATCCATGAGCATACGTACCTTGACCCCACGGCTGGCGGCGCGTTCCAGGGCTGCGAAGATGGCCTCGGTCTCCTCGTCGCGGCTGGTCGCGAAATATTCGAAGTGGACGAACCGCTGGGCAGTGTCGATGTCTGCGGCGATGCGCGCAAAGACGGCGTTGTACTCAGGGAGCAGTTCAACGGCATTGCCAGCCATTGCAGGCAACTTGCCCAGGCTGGCGTTCAGTTTGACGAACGGGGCGTCTCGCGGAGGGATCTCAGGGTTGAGGATGGCAGCCGTCTCCGGCTGCATGCTGGCCTCCGCTACCAACTTGCTGATCAGTTCGCTCATATTGTGCTGCTCGGCACGCCGACGCTTGGACAGCTTCGGGCTACCCAAAAGCAGGAAGAGGACCAGCCCAAAATAGGGTAGGAGAAAGATCAGCAACAGCCAGGCGGTCGCTGACGACGGTTTGCGGTTCACCGGGACAATAAACAGCATCACAAACGGTAAGATCCAACCAATGAGACCGACGAGAGCGGTGATGGTTGCCCAATTCCAGAACATATGAATACCTCCAGATCTGACACAGCAACTCCTGTCGCTTCACGACTCATTGCCCTGAGGCAACCCTCAGAGCAACGAGAAACCCTCCCTTGCGCAAGGTAAAGAAGCACGTTCGAGTGTTCTCACAGCAAGTACCTGGATCATTACTCGCAGTATACCTCCCTGGGATGAGAAGCACACCCTTAGAATGTACTATTTTTGAGCACCTACTGCACGTGCAGTAATCTCTACTGGTAAGGACTCCCTGGTGCGTTTGCACTGGTAGTGAGGCAACGTTGAAGGTGGGCGTTGGTGAGACCAACGGCTTGCTCTCCTTCTGCCTCAAAACCTTAAAAACAATCTCAGTCCCAATATCGCGGCCAGGCCCAGGGCAACAAATGCCAGGATTTGGTTGTGATCATGAAGGAAGAAGGCGGCTGCAGCTAGACATCCCAAAAACATCAAGGATAACGCTATGGGAAATGCCGTGTTTGCACTATTCGATTCGCGTCTGCGGAAAGCCGTTGCGCCGATACCGATATCTCCCCCAAGGTTAATCACGAACTGCCCTGCCTCGAGCTTGGTCAGGATGCGTTCTATGGTGCCCGGCATTTTCAAGAGTGTGTTCATGGTTTCTACGAACTGACTTAGTAGTTGCTGGATTGCCCGTCCAATGCCCTCTATATCGATCCCCATGAACTTGCGCGCATAGGGTGCTGCGACCTCAATGAAGTTAAAATCAGGCGCAAGGCCTGTCGAGACTCCAACCAGGGTGCTGATAGCCCGTCCTATGAAGGTGAACTGTGCAGGAATCTGGAAAGGTTGACCATACAAAAGTTCCTCTATATCATCGACCACTTTCGGAATATCCAGCTCACGAGCTTCACCCAGTGTCATGCCATAATACTGCTCGAGCAAGAGGGAGAGGCCGCGCTCGAGTGCAGCAGTATTTGCTCCTTTACTAATAAACCCGAGCTGAGCTAATGCCTGCACCATCATCTCTGAATCGCGTGTCACCACACTCAGAAACAGCTCTCTCATTGCTTTCATCATGCTTTGAGTCAGTGACCCCACCATGCCAAAATCGACGAATTCGATGATTGGACCAATGCCTGGCGTACCTCGTTTGACAAAGATGTTTCCTGGATGCGGGTCTGCATGGAAGAAGCCCTCATCAAAGAACTGGTGAAAGTAGGCTTCAACCGTGCGATTTGCCACTTCAAGACGATTAATCCCTGCCGCCTCGAGTGCCGCATAATCGTTGATTTTGATGCCATCGATCCACTCAAGTACCAGCACACGACGCGTGGTATAGTCATCATATACGGCTGGAATGTAGATGGTGGGATCATCTTTGAACATCTCTTGGAAGCGTTTGCAGTTGGCGGCTTCAGTAATGTAGTCGATCTCTTCGTAGACGGTACGTTCAAATTCACGATACACAGCCATCAGATCAATAAAGGTGCCTGTATTCACAAAACGCGTAATCACCCGGATGACAAACTTGAGCGAATTCAAATCCATGCGCACCAGTTGATCGATGTTGGGCCGTTGCACTTTCACAGCTACCTCCTCACCTGTCGAGGCAAGGACGGCCTTATGGACCTGTCCAAGAGAGGCAGCCGCAGTAGCTTTGTGTTCTACGTAGCTGAAAATGTGCTCGATGGGTTTCCCAAGTTCCTCTTCGATAACAGAAACGACATGACTGAATGGTTCTGCGGGCACTTCATCCTGGAGTGAGGCGAGTACTGCCAGCGCTTCCTCCGGTAAAAGATCGGCACGCGAACTGAGGAACTGCCCCAGCTTGATCATCAGGACACCAAGCTTGATTGCTGTTTGACGAAAAGCCACCAGTACCTTGATCAACACTTCAACGTTTGGCTGAACTTCATAGTTGCCTTTCTCATGCGCGCGTATGACCCGGCGGCGTTCGCGGTAAATCACCCAGATCGTCCACAGCAATAAGCGTGAAACACGTAAGAAGCGCACAGCTTGCGAAAATCTTGGTATCTTTGCTGTTTTTTTGCTCATCGAAAGGCCTTTTATTTGTCCTTCTCCAGATCCGTTTTCACCTCTTCGACGAACTTATCAATATTGTCCGCAAGTTCGCGTGCAAGCGTAGTCAGCCCACGAGTGAATTCGCTCACGGCGCTCGTGAAATGCTCGCGGGGTTCTTCTGGCAGCATAGACACAGGCGTCAGAGCCAGGTGTACCCCAACTCGAAATAACGTACTGAAAAATTGCTGAGAAGCCTCCTTGAGTTCCTCGCGATCAGATTTCTCGTGAGGTGCAGGTGTCTCAGTACCAGGTGCCTGCGTTGTTTGTGCCTGCTCTGCTTGCTCGGTCATAGTGTCTGCCATAAGTGTGCCTCCTTGTTTGTACAAAAACAATACTCATGAGTCTGTCCAATTGCTAGTATACATGATGAACGCGGCTTATGCTCAGCGCTGAACCATTTCGCGGCGCTTTCCCTCCCATGACGCCTGTGACAAGCTAACTGATCTCTCTCCTATCGTCAAGAACACTTTGGACTGGCTACGACGTGCTCTCAATGCGTATAGAGGGAAAACGTCCGGTGCGCACATACTGCCAACAGACATAGATAAGCAGCACCAGTCCAGCCGCGAAGATGATCAAGAGGAGCGTCAGAGACACCGCGGTCACAAGCAGCAGCGTGAAGATCGTGTTCGTAGTTGACGTAACACGATCCTGTGCCTGTGTCACCTTCGCTTGATACGTGTTGACAAGCCCTTGAATCCGCGTCAGCGGGGCGTCTATCCTGGACGTCACCTGCATGACCGCCGATTCGGCTTTTGTCACAATGCCCGCCTTGATGTTTGCCAGCGTGACACGCAAGTCTTGCGCCGCCGCCTGCGCCTCTTGCGCGCGATCGGACACCGAGCTTAGTTCATTGCTGAGCGTTGGCACCGTGACACCAGGGAAGCGGTTGAGCACCACTAACGCACTGTTCACCTTCACCACAGCGTCGTGAATGGCAACAGCAGTCGTTCGCACATTTTCGATGCGCGGGGCGAGTTCATTGTCGACCCGTTGACTGAGCGCGGTGATGAGTGGGCTACTGGTCTGAACGCGGTCGCCCAGTTGCGTCGCCTCATTGTTCACCTGCGTGAGGGATTGCCGCGCGTTTTGCACACGGTCATTCACACGCACCAACCCGTTGTTGACAACCTGAAGTGCTTGCGTCATCGTCGTGGAGACATCGGTCACGGCGCTGCGCGCTGGTCCGTAGGCGGTCCAC
>JBKPAZ010000288.1:0-5858 GCA_046726655.1 Chloroflexota bacterium | reverse complement strand
TCATTTCTATCGTCACCTAGAGCGGTCACTTGATCTCTCGTTTGTGTATGAGTTTGTGAAAGACACCTATGCGGGTGGAGGTCGTCCCTCGATTGATCCTGTCGTCTTCTTCAAGCTGCAACTGGTCATGTTTTTTGAGGGAATACGCTCCGAGCGCCAGTTGATGCGGCATGCGGCGGATCGGCTCAGCGTCAGGTGGTACGTAGGGTATGACTTAGGAGAGCCCTTACCGGATCACTTCAGTCTGACCCGTATTCGTGAGCGCTATGGGGTCGATGTGTTCCGTCGCTTCTTCGATACGATTGTAGACCAGTGCCAACAAGAAGGACTCGTGTGGGGCAAAGGGTTGTACTTTGATGGCACTAAAGTGCTGGCGAATGCCTCGATTGATTCAGTCAAGCCACGATTTTTTGTCGAAGCGCACCTCGCCAACCTCTTTGCTGAGGAAGCCAGGCCACCACCAGAGGAGTCACAGCAAACAGCGAGCCAAGAAGAAGCCGCCGGAAGTCAGCAGGCTTCGCAACAAGAGACACCCCTTCCCATGCAGCTTCCCATCTCGCTCTCATCTGAGGTGTATGAGGAACTCTCCCAACAGAATGAAGCGCGGCATGAGTGGATTGAGCAACTGGGAGCGCAAGATCGCAGGGTCAGCAGTAAGTGGTATCAACGGGTGGCTGACTTGCGGGTGAGTACCACTGATCCGGATGCCAGCCTGATGCTGACGAAGGATGGTGCTCATCTGGGCTATCATACGCATTATGTCGTCGATGGAGGGAAGGAGCGCATTATTCTCCAGGCGTTAGTCACTCCTTCCGAAGTGATGGACAACCAACCGATGCTCGATTTGCTCTGGCGTGTGCGCTTCCGGTGGAAACTGCGACCGCGCCAGATTACCGGCGACACGAAGTACGGCACGGCTGAAAACATCAGGGCGATTGAACAGGAAGGCATCCGTGCTTACGTGCCACTGCCCGATTTTGAGCATCGCAGTCCCTACTTTAGCCAACGAGACTTCCGCTACGATCCTGAGCAGGATGTCTACATCTGTCCGAACAACGCTGTCTTACATCTGCATACCTCCTCGCCGGCTGAGCACGCGAAGCGCTATCAAGCCGAAGCTGCCACCTGCAATACCTGTTCACTCAAAACCTAATGCACGCCGGGAACGAGCGGACGCTATGTCAGCCGCAATTTCGCTGAAGAGTATTTTGAGCGTGTGCGTGCCTACCAAACCACGGAAGCCTACAAGAAAGCCCTGCGCAAGCGAAGCGTCTGGGTCGAACCTTTATTTGCCGAGGGCAAAGACTGGCATGGCATGCGGCGTTTCCGCTTACGTGAATTGTGGCGAGTCAACTGTGAAGGTGTGATGCGAGCGGCTGGGCAAAATCTCAAACGCCTGCTCAAAAAGCGCGGCTGGGGGCGGCGTCCATGCCCAGCAGAGGCGCTGTATGCTCCTCTTTTTGGCTACTTTTGGGTAGTGTACTTGTACTTCTTTGGATACGTGTCTGTTTCCTTGATGTTTGGCTCAGAATACTCTATGGTGGGGAAAGCATGTATCCCACTCTACTGATGAGTTTGTTTGGGACTTTTTCAACAGGCTGGTATCTTGTGTGACAAGCTGAACAGTAATGGATAATGGCGCTGACCCAGGAGAGTTTTAGTCTTCTGGTCCCACAAATCCAGACCAGAAGCTCATTGATAGATTTAGACTGGCCTCAATGATTTGCGCCAGGCTTATCAGAACCAGGGCTAAAACATGCAAAGATACGAAGCAAATACCTCATGGGTAAACCTCAGCTAACGGCCATCATTGATTTTTAATAAACAGCAACACGTGATATACTCTCCATGTAATTAATTAAGGAGTGAATCAGCGTCAAATACCCCACAGCTAAAGCTGGGGGCTTGCATCTGGACTCCACCGCAATTCTGCATGCCGCAAGCGGCGTGCAGCTTTGGCTTCAACGTCCGACACATCAGGGGCAACTGACAACTGCCCCGTTCTCACCCAATCTTGTCGGATGAGAAGCGTTCGCAAGGTAATGTTTCTGGCACCGACCAGATCAGCATGGAGCGTGTAATGACAGCACTGACAGACAAAGAGCAAGCCTTTGTTGGGCCTGTTCGTAGGCGAAGTATAGCCACAGCGAGGGCATGCCTGACTGGTGCAGTGGGCATCCACTTTGATGGCCATACTGCCAGCAAGCAGGGCTTTGTAAGCGAGGTAGCCATGAAGTTCAGCAAAGGCCCACTTGGAGGCGTGGCTATTGGCTCGTCGCTGCTTCTTGCTCGCTTTCTTGCCCTGGCGTCGTTTAGTGCGCTCACGAATGTCTGTCAGGTGCTCCAAGCCGATGATGCTCTGTGGGTGCTGATCGACAATGCGGCGACTGATAACGTGGTTAGCATCCTGCTTCAACCGTCTCTCTCGTCCGCTGATGATGACCAGTCGTCTGGTGGCGGAGCGAGTGCCTTTGCGTTGCAACCGCTTTCTCAGCCGTGCATAATGGTCGGCCTTGGCTCGTACGTGTTTGCCGGAATAGAAAGCGGTATGGTCCTCCGTATCGGTCGTCACCGCCAGATAGCGCTGACCTACGTCTACGCCTACTACCGCTTTGTGGGTCTGGGGCGTCGGCTCTGCTTTGTTGATCTCCAAACTGACAAGCAGATAGAACTGTTTCCTGGGCTTGTCATACCAGAGTTTCGCCGCACCGATATGCGTCCCATGTCCTATCAAAGTAATGTGCTTATCATAGCCTGTATAGGGCAAGACTATACGGCCTTCAAGGGTCAGGATACTGACATGCTGCTCTGCCTTGAAGCTGTAGTCACGCTGATAGTTATAGGTCAGCGTAGGGGAGACATACTTGGGAGCCTGGTCAAGCCCTTTGTAGCGCTTCTTGGTTTTGCCTGCTTTTCTGTAGGCGGCATTGTGCTTGACCTTCGTCCAGAGGGCAGCGTACGTTGCTCCGACCTGCCGAGGGACATTACAAGCCATTTGTGCAGGCAGGTGATAGATTGCTCGTATCCCTGCATACAGCTCACGCTGCAAGAGACGCTGATTGCTTGTCTTGCCATGCGTGAATGCATAGCGAGACACGGCATTCAGAGCATCACGGTATGCCAGTTGCGTTCGTCGCAATGCGGCAAACTGATGAGCATCAGTATGTAGTTTCAACTTGGCGGTGATGATCTGTTTCATACACAGCAGTATAGCAGCCTTCACACAAATTGTCAATTTTCTCTTGGTGTGAATAATTGAGCCAGTTCCTCCCCCTGCTTGATGCAGTTTCAAAATTAAATGTGGATTATAAAAGAGGCCAAAGCAGCGTATTGGCCGGTCTCATAATCGGTATTAATTTTTGAAACAGCATCAAGCAGGGGACTCCTTGGCATGTTCTGTTGAAAGGAGCTTCCAATGCATTCAACCTCCACAGCCGACTGGCCTTTTCAGAAAGTACTGATTGCTAATCGGGGTGAAATTGCGGTACGCATCATTCGTGCCTGTAGTGAGCTTGGACTTACGAGCGTCGCCGTGTATAGCGACATTGATCGTAATGCCTTACATGTTCGCATGGCTGATGAGGCTTATCACATTGGTCCTTCCCAGGCTGCGAAGAGTTACCTGCATATTCCTACCATTATTCAAGCGGCTAAACGTTCAGGCGCACAGGCCATCCACCCCGGCTACGGCTTTCTGTCAGAAAATGCGATGTTCGTAGAAGCCTGTAGTGATGAAGGACTGATTTTTGTTGGACCTATGGCGACCGTTCAACGCGCTGTGGGAGAGAAGACCGCCGCTCGTAGTACTGCTCAGGTGGCCGGTGTACCAATTGTCCCTGGAGCCATGACTGATATGGTGGACGATGAGGGCATAGAACATCTCGCGGAGAGGATAGGCTATCCTCTGCTGCTGAAGGCCGCTGCTGGTGGCGGAGGCAAAGGTATCCGCTTTGTGCGAGATCCGAAGGACCTGCCATCTGCGCTGCGAATGGCACGCAGCGAAGCCAGAAGCGCTTTTGGCGATGACCGGGTGTACGTGGAGAAAGCGATCTATCCTGCCCGGCATATCGAGGTGCAGTTCATTGCCGATACGCACGGAAACGTTGTACACCTGGGTGAACGTGAGTGCAGCATCCAGCGCCGTCACCAGAAGCTGGTAGAGGAATGCCCTTCCCCCGCGCTGGATGAAGAATTGCGGCATCGTATTACGGCCGCGACGGTTAACCTGATCCGCGCTATCTCCTATGTTAATGCCGGTACTGCTGAGTTCTTGCTTGGACCCGACCGCAAGTTCTATTTTCTGGAAGTCAATGCGCGTATACAGGTAGAGCATCCTGTGACCGAGTTATGTACGGGTATTGATCTCGTGCAGGAGCAGTTGCGTGTTGCCGCCGGTTTGCCGCTCTCTTTTACGCAGAGACAGGTGCAGCTTCGTGGCGCAGCTATCGAGTGCCGTATATCGGCAGAAGATCCGGAGAATCGTTTTTTGCCCGCGACAGGCACTGTACAAGCTTTGCAAGAACCATCTGGTCCCGGAGTGCGACTTGATAGTGGGCTGTATGCCGGGTTACAGGTGCCACTGTTCTACGATCCTCTGCTGTCAAAGCTGATTGTCTGGGGTAGAGACCGAACCCAGGCTATTGCACGTATGCGCCGCGCTCTTGCAGAGTACCAGGTCATGGGCGTACGTACAACGTTGCCTTTTGATCGTTGGCTTATGGAGCATCCTCGCTTTATCAACGGCGATCTGTCAACAGATTTTGTAGCAGAAGAATGGGAAAGCAGGAAGAAGCATGCATCACACCATGGGCATGTAGCACACGTTGAGAAGGAAGAAAGCGAGAAAGCAGAAGAGATGCTTAGTCCGTCTCAGCTAGCGGCTCTTGTTGGTGGTCTGTTGCTGCAAGAACAGGTGAAGGAGGAGAAACTGCGACGGCGACCAGCATTCGAAAATGGCATTGAAACCAGCCGCTGGCGCGATGTGGGACGCAAAGAGGGCTTGCGCAGAATGTAGGTTGACCATGTAGTCAGAGACCCCATGACTGGAAGTCAGGGGCTTGTGTCTGTACTCCACCGCAACTCTGTACCCCAGAGGCGAGTACAGCTTTGGCTTCATCGCACGACACATCCGAGTCTTGCGACTCTGGGCCGTCTGACAAGCGGCCCGTTCGTGCCCAGCATGCCGAGCACGAAGCGTTGTGATCGACCGAGAACGTTTTACCCCATCGCGGCATTCTCGATGGGAACCCGACCGTTCAGTTGGAAAGGTACTGTGTAGGCGAACCGTCTCTCCCTGGCGAACCAGGGTGCCTAAGCCTACACAAAGAGTGTAGCACAAATGACCTAAAACGTCAAGGGAGTGCGCCTGCGGGTAACGTATCGTTTGCTAAGGGTTGAGAAAAAAGGAGGGAAAAGAGAGCTGAAGGGCTCCGGTGTGGTAGAGTAAGTGATATCCATCATTTCTACGACAAGGAGCATTCAGCACGATGAGTATACAATTTTTACCAGGGAAACTTCAGGGTCAAGAGCGCAAAGAGATCATCCAAACGGTGCAAAAGCACCTGAAAGAGGCCGCCATTGGGGCGATTAGGCCGAGGCTTTCGGAGTTTTGTGAAGCCGAAGTGACGGCGAAATTGGGTCGTGAGCCACGCAGTCCACGACGGGTAAGTGACCAAGAACGCGAGAGTGACTGGCAGTGTGGGCATTGCGGGTGTCGAGATGCCAACCACTTCACGCGCGATGGCCATGATCGTCGTGCGTTAGAGACGGGGTGGGGACAGGTGGAAGGATTGCAGGTGCCGAGGCTTCAGTGTCAGCGCTGTGGGCACGATGTGGTCTGCACTTACACGATCCTGGAG
>JBKPAZ010000287.1:0-5125 GCA_046726655.1 Chloroflexota bacterium | reverse complement strand
ATCGGCAGTCAATAGGCAAATTCGTATGCGTGGCGAAACCAGGTCTACACTGGACCATCTGCCCAAGCCATATCTTATGCAGACACTTCTTAAGCGTATCGAACGCATGTTAACGATAGCACCTTACTAGCTGTTCACAGTGAAAAGGAGGGCCATATGGACCGTAAAGAAGAACGCGATATTTTGCGTAAGGGAGGTTTGTCAGAGGGAGAGATGAAGCGATTGAGTCAACTTCGCAGAGTTTACCGTGAAAGAGTGCAACTCACGCAACTCGAAGAGCACCGGCGTCTGGAATTTATACGCTGGCTGGTTAACAACGGTAAATTGTCGGAGCAGATTGCTTCCTAAGACAGCTCTTTAGAAGTAATTCTCACATATTGGAGTGCGATTGCGCCCCATTTACGGGTATGCACGCGCCGCTGGTGAGCTTACTTCTTTATAGCCCCGACAAATTAGGTGAACTGAGCAAACGGTTGTAGAATCGACTCACTACATGCTGGTCAACTCGCTGCCCAACACGCGCCAGCAAGACATTTGCAGGCTCCATACTCACATTTGGCTCAGTCGTTGGATATTCAACAAAGCCCTGGGTTGCGAACAAACGTGAAATCAGTTCGCGATAACGGTAGACATTCAGTCCCAGTCCTTCGGTATCCCAATGCCAGGATAAACCGATCGCAAACAGAATCATGTCTTCCAGGGCATCGAGTTCGAGCGCAAAAGCTAATATATTACGCGCAACACTCATCCGGCGCCAATTTGAGCTTACTTCGATGGCCACCTCATAAACATTCTCAAGACCCTCCCACCACTCATCACCAGGCGCGATCGTTACTTCAGCAACGATTTCACCCGCAGGTGTATGCGCCAGTGCTAGTGCACAGTCCGGGCGCTTCGCAATGTTGAGAAGGAGTTGATGCTCACGTTCCGGAAGACGAGCAAAAGCGTGTAATCCCTCATCGGCTGCCAGACGCTCGACTATTGAAGGAGGGCAAAAATCGCGCAACAGCAGTGGTCCAGCAGGTGTTTCTAGCGTTTTGCTGCGCGAAGGGGTAGCGCTCCCACGCAGATGCAACAGATCAAAAAGACCTTCCAATGGCGATTGACGTTGGGTAGACGGGAATGCCTGGCGTATTGAAGGTGGGAGTAAGAGATGTCGCACGAGCGCGACTGTATGGCGATTTGTACTGCTAATACTCCACCGGCGAGGCTGAGCAGGAAAATCTTCCGGACGATCCTCAAAGAGCCCGGGGAAATGCGACGGTGCAGGTATCTTGCCCATCACCTGCTGCTCTTCCGCCTCCTGCTCCTCTACCTTGCGCCATGCCGGTCGCCAGCGCTTCACCCATTCATCTGGCAGATGCCTGGGTAGCGTTTGTTCTGACATTTCTGCCCATACTATACTCCAGGCACGTGGGACAACTCGATAGAGATCGTATCCTCCTCCTCCTAATGCCATCCAACGCCCCTGACAATAACTATGAGCCAGTTGGTGGGCCAGTTTGATCTGTGCCCGGATACCTCGCATCGTCAGACTAAGATGTGTTAAAGGGTCCCAGGCGTGCGTATCGCATCCATGCTGAGTCACTATAACATCAGGCGCAAAGGACAGAACTAGTGGAGAAAGTAGTGAGTCAATCCCCTCAATATACGAATCGTCTTCGGTAAAAGGTTCCAGAGGAACATTCACCGAGTAACCACGTCCTAACCCATTGCCCAGTTCTAGTACATCACCTGTACCAGGAAAGAGATAGCGCCCGGTTTCATGGAGTGAGACCGTCATCACACGCGGATCATCGTAGAAGGAACGTTGAACCCCGTCACCATGATGGGCATCAAAGTCAATATACAGTATCTTTGCTTCGCTGGCGCGGAGTGCATTGGCGACCGCAACTGAAATATCGTTATAGACACAGAAGCCGGAAGCCCGCTCAGGCCAGGCATGATGAAGTCCTCCGGCAGGATGAAAAACATGCAGGGGACGTTCATCCTCTGGAATGAACCTGCCATCATCAGCAACTCCCATAACTGCCTGTAGCGCCACCAGCGTGCCACCTGCAATACGCGCGCTAACTTCGTGCATACGCGGTAATACTGGAGTATCTCCTTCAGCAAATCCATATCTTATAGCAAGTTGTAAACGTTCGTCATCCGTAGATTCCACGCCATCGCTGGCCCCGAGGGTTTGTACCGCAGCGATGTAATCACTTGTATGAACCAGGTTCAATTCTTCTACTGTAGCGGAACGTAGAGGCAATCGACAATGTTCGTCAGTGCTATGCCACAGTTCGCTGGTTTCCAACAAGTCCATCAGGGCAGCAATACGCTGTGGCTGCAAGGGATGTTCCGTCCCAAAGTTATAATCTAGCTCGCCGGGGTCAAAAATAAGTCGCGCTCTGGAGTCGATTTTTGCCTCAGACATGCTGGTCACCCACATTTTGCAAATCAGCAAAAGTATAGTGGACATGCTTTTCTTGTAACCTGACCAGTAAGGGTGCCGGATGAATCGTGCCCAGGCGCACCGTTGCTTCAAGCGGGACACCAGACTGAAGAGGAGCGGCCATCACACTGCGCACTTGTATGTGCAGTTCGGCAGCCAGTAAGAGCGTCCGCGCCAGCGGAGTCAGATCACCGTGTGGAAGAGGTATTATCAATTCCATTCCTGGCTCAAATGCGCCAAGAGAACGTGCCAGCGCCATCAGTAGATCACTGCGTGTAAGTAGGCCAACCAGGACAGCTTGTGTTTCGTCTTCGCTCCCTTGCTCCTCAGATACCCGCCCTAAACGTTCATATTCGACAACGGGCAGGCAATTCAATCCGCGGTCTACCAGGATCTGCGCCGCTGCCGCTACGCCGGTGTTTGGCGACACACGAATGGCAGCTCGATGCATTACCTCTACAACACGCCGTTCCTGCCAGGGTCGATGCAACACATCGCTCGAGCTCCACTTTTCCGACGACGCTGCTAGTTCAATATCCTGTGAGGTAAGCAAACCTTCGAGGAGCAGATTTTTGTGAGTTATTTGCCCTATCTCTAGCGTTTCAATGGCGCGAGCATCTTTTACAACAGGCAGATGATGAAATTGATATTGCCGTAACAAGTTGGCCGCGTGGCTCAGGGTATCATCAGGTGTAACCGTAACAAGTTTGGTCGTCATTACTTCGCTTACTATCATGAGATCTATTTCCCTCAAAAGGCGCAATAAGGCACCGCTCTCCTGTCATGCTGAGCGCAGCGAAGCATCTATGTGCCTCAAGGTGACACGGCAGGGTACTCCACTGTCATGCTGAGCACAGCGAAGTATCTCCCTGCCCCGCGCGCCAGACCCTTCGCGGAGTTTACACTGAGCGAAGCGAATGTGCCCAGGGTGACAAGGTTTGACTGTCCAAATTGTCAAGTGCAATTCGTCCAAATTGAACCTTGCCTAAAAAGCATAATCAGCCCACAACCTGTGGCATGCATCAAGAAGCTTCATATATGTTTATGATAGCACAAAACAGAGCTTCTAATTCGCCTTACCCTACTTTGTAGTAAAAACGTTCACCAGGTTGTCAACAAAGGTCGTTGCCAAGGTACCCTCCTCATCCGCATGGTCGGGATTGATTTCGGCAATGGTGAGACCGGCAAACTGCGGGCTGGAGACAAACACTTCAAGACACACTATAGCGTCTTGGAAGGTGAGGCCAGCATTGATCTGTGGCACGTCAGCAATGGGGAAATCAACAAAGTCGATCACATCCACGTCAAAATGGACCATAAACCGCTCCGCACGCCCTTCTAACTGCATCAGCGCTTCTGTGGCCGCATCCTTGGCTCTGCCTTGAACACGGGCGAGCGGGAAGGTGAGCATAGGGTGCCGTGCGAGCACCTCATGTTCCACCTCGTTCATCTCGCGTGGATTGTAGCCGAATGCGACAATCTTGTCCTCGGACAGCAGTGGAAAACGGGGTCCAATGTGACTGAGTGCTTCCGTCACTCCCACCTCTCCGATCATGTGTGCTATGCCCATCGAATCGAGGATGCCAGACATGCTGGTAGCTGGAGTATTCAGATCGATGTGCCCATCGAAGTACATCAGACCCAGGTCAACGCGATGGCGTAGGAAGCCAGCGATGGCTCCCAATGCGATCGTGCAATCGCCGCCAATCACCAGGGGCGTTTCTTGTCGTTGCAGAGCTGCCTCGACCTGGTCAGCCACCCGTGTGGCGATGTTGACCACATGGGCTAAGTTCTGCTGCTTCGGGTGCGCCCGATCAGGCCAAAACCGAACCACTGGCAGATCCCCATGATCGACAACAGGAGCTCCTGAGGCCTCCAAGCGCTCCACCAAACCTGCACGACGCAAGTACTGTGGAGCTTTCTCTTGTCCGGGCCAATGAGCTCCTGCACTCGATGGGACGCCGATCAGAGCAATCGTTCGTGTCGTACTCATAGTCGTTCTCCTTTTTCATGCGTACATCTGCTATCCTCTTCTCCTGAACCAGCGAAAAGTACTTGCGCATCCGTGTCCAGTCGCCCTCGAGAATCAGAGCAGCGGCGGCCTGATGGGCGCCAATCAGCCGGCGCGCCAGGTCAGCGGTCAGATGGAGCACCCCGTCGATGGCCTCGGTACTCGCATTCGAGGATGGATCAGCTGTTGGCGTCCATCACGGTATGTCTTCGCCACCCGTGAAAGGCTTCGAATCGGCCGACTTCGCTCTTTCCATGGTTTCTGAAAGAGCAAGGTAGTACCGCCACTACGTCAGATCCTTATAAAAATTTGCCACCTCCGAATCAAACGATTTACAAGCCAAGTATACCTGGCGTGGGCTACGTGAGAGAAGAGCAGGACTGATCACCTTGCTGATCATGCTTGCAACACAAACGCAATCAGCACAATGATCAGTCCTGCCGTTCTCTCCGGTGAACTACAACAGGTATACTCCCCTCAGTGATACGCGCTGATGAAAGGAGGTCACCATGGAAACCCTACTCATTTTGATTCTGCTGGTCGTAGTACTCGACATCGCGTCCTTACGCTGGGGGTTCGACAGTATGGAGCAGATTGACAGTCCTGAGTGGGAGCGACGAACCGCCTGGCGTGTGCTGGAAGACAACGACAACTCTAGATTTGAAAAGCCCTAG
>JBKPAZ010000286.1:0-4600 GCA_046726655.1 Chloroflexota bacterium | reverse complement strand
AAGCCACCCGTGGGCAGCACTGCGTTCGTCCCCAGGCAGTAGTTCCCCGTGCAGTACGGTGTGTAGTGTCCAAGAAGTATCTCGCCAGCGTTTCTCAATTTGGGCAGTATCGCAAACAGCTCGCGTACCTGCACTTCAAGGTGCTCTGGAGCATACTCATTGACAAAATCGATTGCTTCGTCCATGCTCGCTGCCAGCACAATGCCACCGGTACCCTCTGGCGCCTCAAATACTGTACGAACAAAGGCCTGCCGCCATTCTGGAAGCGCCGCAATTTTTTCGGGCAGTATACTCATCACGGCTTCGGACAGGGGACGGCTAGCGGTCACCAACAAGCTGGAGGAATCTGGGCCATGCTCTGCCTCGATCAACACATCACGTGCCAGTAATTCAGGGTCGGCGCTCTCGTCAGCCAGCGTAATCGATTCACTGGGACCCGCGGGCAAACCCACATCTACCGTTCCATACAACAGCCTTTTCGCGGCGGCTACATAGCCACTCCCTGGGCCAGTGATCTTACGAACTCGCTCAAGAGTCTGTGTGCCATAAGCAAGCGCTGAGATGGCCTGTGCGCCGCCTACGCGGTATATCTCATGCACGCCACACAGATCAGCAGCTACCAGTGAAGCGGGATCAACCATACCGTCCGGCCCTGGTGGCGTGCAGACAACGATACGCGGTACGCCTGCAATGCTGGCTGGTGCGGCGAGCATATACATCACAGAGGGAAACGCGCCTTTCCCTCGCGGGACATAAAGGCCGACAGAGCTAATCGGCGTGATCTTTTCTCCTGCCATCACGCCTGGTTCAACCTCTGTGAACCATAGCTCGTGTGGCATCTGCCGTTCATGGAACGCGCGAACATTGCGAATCGCATGTTCGATGGCTTCACGCACCGATGAGTCGAGCAAGCGGTGGGCCTGCTCAATTTCATCCTGGCCCACGCGCAGGCGATCAGGGGAAAGTTGCACACGGTCAAATCGCTCTGTAAATTCAACGAGAGCCTCATCTCCGCGTTCGCGTACGGCCTGGATAATGGGGCGCACCCGCTCAGTCAGTTCATCAATCTGCGATTCCGCGCGGCGCAACAAACGTACGCGCTGCGAAGCGTTCATCGTCGACAATTCGTAAAAGTGGATCATGCGTTACTGTCCTATCAAACCTTTCCGGCGCATCTGCGCCAGGTCATATTCGGTTGGAGCAAGGGGACTTATCCCTGCTTCAGCGCATGCCCAGCCGATCAAGGCAAAGCCAAGCTGCAATCCCTGCACAATCATGGCAGGTTCGTTGTTAGCTAGCAGACTCAGGCAGTTCTGCTGTTGTTCTAGCGACCATCCTGAGTCGTGTTGCTCAAAGTATCCATCTATAACCGCACTATGCGGTATAAATTCGTCATAGCGTTTTTTGTGAGTTGCCGCCAGCAGCAGCAACCAATACCCGACCTGGCTACACTCAAGTATCGTGTCGGATTGCCGATCAGTATGCACATGCTCAGCGCTTTGCACATCTGCCATTTCTTGCAATTCATCACTCAGCCGGGATAAGAGGTAGCTCTTACTATGCTCTTGCAGCAATCGCGAAGTGTTCGACTCCTCACTCAAATCATGATCGCGCAAATAGAGATAGGCGCCATATAATGGACGCATTTTCTTTTCTAAAGCTAAACGAAGTTGAATTCTTGCCTGTGCATCTTTAGCGTTCATAGACAATCTCCGGATCAAAAATGCGTTCAGCCACCGTTTCATAATTATCATCCGGCAGCAAGCGACGATAATAGCAACTGCGATAACCCTCATGACATGCCGCGCCACCATGTTGTACCACCCGTACCAGTAAACTATTCTCCTCACAATTCACGAAGATATCTCGCACCTTCTGCACATTGCTCGACTGTTCACCCTTACGCCAGATTGCATTTCGCGAACGGCTGAAAAAGTGGGTATAGCCTGTCCCTCGAGTGAGGCGTAAGGCTTCTTCGTTCATGAAAGCCACCATTAGTACTTCGCCGGTGGCGTCATCCTGGATAACGGCCGGTATCAGGCCCTGGCGGTCGAATTTCAACATGGTTTGTGTCCTCATTCTCATATGGATCTGGTTGCTATAGCTCAGATGGAGAGTGTTTATTGTAATCACTATACGTTACGTGGTTAGGAATTTCAATGTTTGTTAAATGCCGGTGTATGTTTGACGAGAGGATACGAGGTGCGTTATAAGGAGTGTATGAAGAATACACGACGAACCCGTTTATTGGCATTAGATGTAGACGGAACGCTGCTGACGGATGACTACCAGATCACGGCCGCGGCTCGTGCGGCTGTGCAGCAGGTGAGCTCTAACGGAGTGCAGGTGGTCCTGGCATCAGCCCGCGGCCCAGGCGCTCTCCGCTCGATCATGAGGGAACTGGGGATCGCTGGCCTCGCCATTTGCTATACTGGGGCCTTGACCTGTCGACTCGATGCTGATGCGCATGTCCCAACTGAAGTGGTGACTGAGCAGCGTATGAGCCTCTCCTCAGCGCACATTGCGCTGAGCAATGCGTTAGAGCTGGGAATCAGCGTAGGCTGGTTTAGCGGCGACCGCTGGTATATTCCCGAGTGGGACTCTACCTTGCACCACGAGAGTATGATCACCGGGGTCATTCCCATTGTAGCCCCGGACCTCATTCACTTCGAGGAGTCTCCCCATAAGCTGCAAGCTATCGTCGGAGAGCCAGCGCTCTTGCCCCGCCTCTATACGTTGGCGAGGACGCTACCCCGGGATTGCGCAGGCCAGTTTTCATACGCGACCTACCTGGAGATCACCCACCAGGGCGTGGATAAAGCGACAGCACTGCTGACTCTGGGGGAGCAACTTGGCATCGCTCCATCTGAAATGGTGGCCATCGGCGATAGGGAGAATGACGTGGCAATGTTACGCCTGGCCGCACTCGGCATTGCCATGGGCAATGCTCCATCTGCGGTTCAGGCAGAAGCAGACTGGGTGACGGAGACCAATAATCGGGACGGGGTAGCCGCCGCGATTGAGAGGCTGCAGGCAACTGGATGGATCTAGCGAGAACATCGTAAGAGTTATGAGCAGTGGAAGCAGGGTGGAAGGAGCGAAGGCTGCAAGGACATTGAATGGACCACTTAACATCCGCCGAGACACACATCCCCATCAAGGTATATGTTACAATAGGATAAAGTTATTTCCCAGCGCCAGCCCGCAATGCGGTGCGCTTTCCAGTTAAAGCGTGCTTTTACTACCTTGTAATGCAGTTCAACGTAATGCAATTCGACCTCTCTTTGTGATTCCGATCCTCTATTGTTGTTGTGCGATTCAAGACTGTTTTTATTACGTGGCTAATCACACCATTCTAAGTTGAGTCGAGAATAAGGAGTGATCCCTCATGAAAAGGTCACCACGGCTAGATCGCTACAGACGCTTTGTGGGAGAAGAGCTGCTCGATCAAATTTATGACGCTGCGGCATCTCTGGCAGGATTGCATGTCCTTCACGTCAACACAACAGCGCAAGGTGGAGGCGTGGCCGAACTCCTTCATGCCCTTTTGCCTGTTATGGATGAGCTTGGAATAAAGCATACCTGGAAAGTGGTGCCGTTAGATGATGCCTCGAACAGATTTGAGGCACATCTTGTCGATCTCCTGCAAGGAATTGAACATGGGGAGATAGGTGAGGAAGATCAACGTGTGTTACTTGAAAGCTTACGTCGTACCCCTGTCTTGCGTGATGAAAAAGAAAATCAGGCTGATCTCTATTTCATCCATGACTTCCAGCTTGTTCCCCTGGCAACATTATTTCCCTGGATTAGGCCAGCCCTCTGGATGTGCCATGTAGATACAGCGAATCCAGATCCGAATGGAAAGGCATACATTGAACAGTTTCTCGACGCTTATAACATTTGTGTGTTTAACACACCACTATCTGTCTTTAAAGATCTACCACCAGAGAAAGCACATGTGATCACGCCAACAATAGATCCTTTCAGTGAAAAAAATAGGTTCCTCTCACGTGATAAAGGAATGAAGATACTAACTCGTTGCGGTATAGACACTGCAAGGCCGCTCGTCACTCAGGTTTCGCGATTCGGCAACTGGAAAAATCCCTGGCAGGTGATTAATGTGTATCACCTGCTGAAGCAGCGACTTCCCTCTGTTCAGGTTGCGCTAGTTGGTGCTCTGGAAGCGACAGATGATATCAAAGCAATAGATATTCTCATAGATATACAGGGTAAGGCGGGTGCGGACCCAGACGTTCACCTGTTATATGATCCTGTTGAGATCAAACACATACAAGTGAATGCCTTTCAACGCTATTCGAGCGTCCTCCTCCAGCGTTCAACCCGTGAGGGTTTTGGGTTGACTGTGACAGAAGCCATGTGGAAGTACCAGCCAGTTGTAGGAACTTCCGCTACCGGTTTACGCACGCAAATCATCGATGGGCGAAATGGCTTCATCACAGATGACACAGAGATGTGTGCCAGTGTTACGCTCAAGCTCTTAAGGGATCGGGATCTCTGGCATAAGCTTGGCAAACAGGCTCACCTGCGCGTCAAGAACAATTACCTCTTACCAGTGATGATATTACAGTATCTGAGCGCG
>JBKPAZ010000285.1:0-3327 GCA_046726655.1 Chloroflexota bacterium | reverse complement strand
GAACAGAAAGTCGTCCTGACCCTGCTCGCCCAAAATGCAAACTCACCCTGCCACCCAACCAAAAAGTAGAGATGGAACCTCTCATCACTATTCGTCCCAAAGGAGGCATGAGAATGATCATCGGCAAACGATGAAAAAACCTGAACCTCACCATTGTCAACGCCAACTTCGATTTGGCTCATCCAACTTTTTGGCATTGGTGGCGAAATCGCTTTCCGTGCTCGAAATTTTCAGGATTCGTGCTCAGAATGAAGTTCGTTTTGAATTCGCCACCAATACCATTTTGAGGATGAGCCCGAAGATTGAGCCAGATGCTACTCCGGAATCATTGGCCGCTTCTTTCAGCGTACCCGCAATAGACAGACAAAGCCACATACCAAGCGGTCATTGTTTTGTGATAGCAGTCAGCTCACTCTCCCAATGGCGTTCACAATTTGATCATATCGGAATTATAAGCTCGAGAAAAAGGATGATACCGAGAAGAGAACCTTCTCGGCCCCACCCACCATCCGATTGATCATCATTCCAGCAGGCACTGGTCCAATAGAACGGCCGTAGAACCTGGTTCTAGGAACCATTTTTCGCCACATTTCACCGTTGTCTTCTACGTATACATCAAGGTTTCATATGTGGTAGTTTGGGCCGTTTCCCAATCCAGCACATCGTTTAACTCGTCCTGCAACGCCTCCAGATCGTGCTGCCGTGCAGTCTCGTCGGGCATGTCAGTATCCTTCCAGAGCAACACAAACTGCACGCTGGTAAGCGCTTCGTCACCTTTGATAAGATAGCGTGCAATCGTGCCAGGAAAGGTGTGACGATTCGCTTCCTGAATCGCGTTCAACTTCTCCAACAGTTCAGGCTGCTTACCTGCTCGAACAAGCACCCTAATTTCAGTAGCAAGGACTTTACTCCGACTACTATACACTCGCCAGGGTGGGGGATTTGAGCGGATACGACCAGGCGGATTGAGCTTAAACTGTTTGACATCTTCCTCGGCTAAGAGGAACACACCGCTTGCTTTAAATGCTGGTAGGCGCCCGATTTCAATGTATCTGTAGACACGCTTATCTGTAATCCCAAGCATGTGAGCGGCTTGTTTGATCGAAACGTATCCTGGAATATCAGGAAATTCATGAATATCTGCCATAAAAGCAGTCTAGTGAGGGCTATATTTTCTGTAAACTGGACTTTATTTCACACTTTTGACAGAAATATTGAATGTGCCATAGAATACAAGTGTTATCTGTTGTGTGATGCCTACTGCGGGAGGAGAAAAGGCGTGACTAGTTAGCAACGTCCACACCAATAAGAGGGAAGTGTAATCTGTTTGTCTGTATCGATAACCCATTGCTGGTCAATTGTATAAAGAAGCAATGATCTCTGGTTCAGTGGCCTCGTGTTTTCGATCGTGAAGAAGAGATGCTTCATTTCACAATCGCATTGGCTTCTCAACAGCTCTTGAAGGAGGCGCATTTCTAAGGGGAGCTTCTTCCAAGTATGTCTCAAGATGTAGTCACCACCGAAGAGTTGAACATGAACCGAACGCTCTATAGCCCTTTCATTGGTGCCATGGATGGCTCTACCTCCACGTCTCTCAATAGCTGGCTAGTTCTCGCACGAGGAAAAGCCTGCTACAATTATGTCTATCATCGATAGGGGCAGCGGTTCATGGCAGTACGTTTACGTGTGAAAGAAATCGCCAGGGAGAAAGGCATTGGCATGGGAAAACTTCAGCGGAGTGCTGACGTGGCCTATAACACGGTCAAGCGGATGTTCAAAGATCCGTACTACATTACGACGACTGAGACCCTTGGCAAGATCGCGCGGGCTTTAGGAGTTCCACCTGGAGAGCTGATCGAAGAGGTTTCCGATGATGAAAGCCGAAGACCTGTGTAGAAATGTTGTGTCCATTCGGTGAAATTGGAGGAGTGTCAAGAACAATCGAATGAAAGGAAGATGTTTTACCATCTCGGCCGTCCGGTTCGCTGCGAAAAGAAGATCTCTCAGATGAAGCTTGTAGATAATAGAGAAAAACCTCTGCTACGTCTGACAGAACTCGGAGCTGGTACCTACCGGAGCATGAGAAGTTTTTTTGATTGGGAAAGGTGGAAGCATGTTACAGTCACCAGACCTGATAGAACGGTGGCGTATCACGCAACAAGAGTATCTGGCTGATAGACCGACGGTCATGGCGCATCCAGCTCTTGACCAGCGACGCCTCCACGTCCAACAGGAGATGATGCAGTTGCTTGTTGCCTTTTTGAACAGGTCCATCACACTCAAAGAGTTCAATGCGATGTTCCAACAGAAAACACAAGGTGCCTGGAACGTCTTTCGCATGAGAGGCACCTCTGGAGGCATGTACCTCAACAAACTCGTGAAGTACATCGATGATGATACTTTGACCTCGCACCTGCGGTCCGGCTTTCGTCTCCCAGAAGATACTCGAGAAGGCCAGCGGCATATGCAGGAACTAACCCACTATTTCGAGCGCCTGATTGCTCAACAGAAAGGATTACGGTCTCATTTACAGCCGGCACGCATTCCATTTCTTTTGAGCGCTTGGTGGCACCTACAAGATGCGCACCTCTGGCCCATCTTTTTCCCGCTGCTGCATCTCATACTCATGAATGAGGACGGGCAAGCAGCACAGCTAGAGAGTCCCATCGAGGCGTATTTTGCGTTCCGGACTCGCTTTGTCTCGTTGGCAGGAGCACTCGGCGTATCATTATGGGAACTAGAACACATCGTGACATGGAAAGGTCAACGAAACCTTGGCGTACAGGCTGCAAGAAAAATGACACGATCATCTTCACTCTTCGAGTGGAAAGACATTGCTGTATGTCCAGAAACAAGAGACAATCTATCAATCGAGAGTGAAGAGGAACAGCAGCGCCAGAAAAGTGGGCAAGATAAATCTGATCATACCCAGATACAATGGTTGCTAGCAAAGATCGGTCATCAAGTCGGATGTGAAGTTTGGATCGCTGCAAATGATCACAGTAAAAGCTGGAATGGTGAACGCTTAGGAGATCTTAGCTTGAAAGCCCTTCCCCCGCTCGTGGATAGCGCATCGCGTCGGGTCATTAATCTTATTGATGTGCTTTGGTTACGGGGAGATGATGTGATTGCTGCGTATGAGATTGAACACTCCACCTCCATCTCATCTGGTCTGTTGCGTCTCTATGACTTGGATGCGTTATGCCCGACGAATATCATGCACCTCTGTGTCGTCATTCCACATCCCTCTCTTAAGCGTTTTCAAGGTGTTCTTGCCCGACCGGCCTTTCAGCGGCTGAATATGCAAAAGCGCTGCTTAATTATCCA
>JBKPAZ010000284.1:0-5299 GCA_046726655.1 Chloroflexota bacterium | reverse complement strand
ACATTAGCGCTCCCAAGTCCCGATGCTGGCCCGCCACTTCCATGAGGTGGCGGGCAGAGAACACTGTTCACGATCCTTGGAGCAACGAGCCAGGAAAGATGCTTTCTTTATTCTCTTCGCAGAATGAAGTATCCACCAATCAGGTAAGTATACATGGCCTAACATGTCTGCCTGACACGCTGGTCTGCTTGCGGATAATCTGACGCTCGTCAGTTCTGGTGAGACTATTTATGCAGCTTTCTGGTAATACTAGAACATTTGTTCCGATACAGCGCTGCCTTGTTGATTGCTCTTCTGCATATGAACTCAACAATAATAGATCTTTAGCTCGGACTTTTCTCTCATCATTCTAGAACAGATATGCTAAGTAGCCAGCACAAGCATATAATGTATGAAAATACGATCAGCGGAGGTACAGCCATTGAAGATAGTGGACAATTCGATCAGGCCCCGCGAACGCATTCCAGGCTGGTTTTCTCCTCATTCGACTCCACAAATAGAGTGCTTCATCCTGTAGACCCATACGCCTATACCTGCTTTTCGCTTCATCATGTCGCCTCCTGCCATTTCACATGGCGCCCCCTCACGTCATTCACGCTCATCGTGTGCAGTGAGGCACCGGGGGCAAAGGGTAACAGAGCACCTCCCGCGCTGTCCATCGTCGATTCGTTCTTCCCGTTGCCATGGCAGGGGTACGCTGTCGGTAGCATTGTGCCATCAGCTTGCCACCTCGTGCTCGCGGTTTCACGAGCGCCACTCGTAGCGATGCATGGGGACGCACAAAGTGATAGTAGGCGCGCCACCACTCCAGGTGGACTAAGAGGTGTGGAGCCTGTTGGGCCGTGGCCCAGGTGCGACGCCCCAATGCTGCCACTCCATGACGGATGGTCAGATTCACCTGCTCGATAAAAGCGGTGTTCAATCGCCCTGAGAGGCCCAGTCCTTGCAATGCTGCCTTGAGATCAGCCTGTCTCCCCAGGCGCATCACGTGTGTCACCCGAACCAGCTTGCGCCGCCGGTAGCTTTTTTTCACTTGGCCATAGATCAAGCCCGCCGCCACCTGCCACTGGCACACATTCCTCCCTCGACGTCCCACCTCTCGCCACTGCCCAAAATGAGCCGTAAAGGCATAGAAGTATAAATTGAGGCCATCACTAGTGAAGAGCGGCAGACAGTCATGGGCCAAGAGCCGTCGCAGCGAGTGGATGAGCAGGTGTGCCATCTTTTGTGTGCGGGGACCCAGATGGAGCACGGGAAGAATCTTCGTGCAAGGGTCGATGGCCAGCCAGAGCCACAGCACCTGTTTGGCGCAGCGTAGCCTGGTGCGCAGTTCGTCCAACTGGAGGTGCGGGAGGTGGAGATGGCAGAAGAAGCGCTCGTGCAGAGTTTGTGCGTGCTGCCCTGCACGGGACAGCCAGATAGTGATCGTGGCTTGTCGAAAGCCGAAGACACGCTCAGCAGCTGAAGAATCCAGCCCTTCGGCCAGCGCAGCTAGCACCACTGCTACCTGGTGAGAGGGGGTTTTCAGACGATATAAGGGAGTGTTGCGCCTGGAAGTGAAAGTGGTACGGCAGGCCTGACAGCGAAAGGTCTGGATGCGCTCGGCACGGCCATGCTTGCCATCCCCAACCAGCGCGTGGATCCGATCATCGGTGATGCCGAAGTACAGGCACTGCTGGTTCGGACAGGCGAAGCCCTCGGTCTGTATCCGCTTGGGTGCTCCTCGGCGGCCTTTCACCTCACTCCAGGGACGTACTGGCGTAGGCGCAGGTTCTACCACGGACGAGTAGGCGCAGGAGAGGCGGCAGTCGGGGCAGTCAAGTGGGGTGCGTGGCTTAAGCAGACGTTGGGCTGTGGAGTGGATGGCCCCACCTCTTGAGTGGGAAGGCCGAAGATGGAACCAGCAAAGACGCCAAAGCAGCGCAAGAGAGAGCAGGAGGCAGACCACGAGCAGGAACACGAACACATGAAGGGCCATAACGATCCTCGCTGTTTGAAATGAGGAGAAGGGAGAGCTCTTTTATATAAGGAAGGATAAGGAGAGTCTACCATGCTGTCAAGCGAGTGGGAGAGTTGTCCGAATTGTCCACCACCGAGTGGGGCAGTACCCGTATGGTTGCTCTGATCGAATCATGATTCTCGTTCAGACAAACTTATAGTGTAACTGGATAGATATCCTCTGCATTACTTTCTTCGATACCTCTCCGTCATACTAGACAGATATGATAACATTGAAGAATGCTGGGTTTATATCGTACCAGTTGGGAGGTGATCTATGACTTTCAACATACACCAGCAGGTGTTCGATCGAGATGGCATACCACTTGAGAAAAAGGCCAGCCAGTATCAGGACCAACTACTTCAGTTGTTTGAGCAGTCGCCCGAAGGGCAGGCGCTCAGGGACGAAGGCATCGAAGCAGGCTGGGCGAGTCTGCTGATTGATTTTGGGATGCACTATCTTAGCGTCACTCCCCCGCAGATGGCACCTCATCATCTGCGCGAAATCCTGTTCGATCTGTTTCCGCGCAAGGTCTCCGCTGCTGCTGATGAAGCGCCCGATATCATCCGCGAGTTGCAGGCGTTCTGGCAATTCCTGCAACGTGAATTCCACCTGGAGAACGCTGCTGCCTGCCTCAGCGTGTTGGATGAGAAGGCAGCCCGTAAGCTGAAGAGTGAAATGAGCAACCCGGCCAACTTCGGAATCGCCAAGTCATTCGTGATGATGGGGATGGAGAGAGGCTTCGATTTGAGCAGTGAAGAGAGCATGAATGAGTGGATGGCAAAATACAATGCGGAAATAGCGGCGGGCACCGGGCTGCGTATCCCCTTGCCCGGCGAACAGAGCGTGTCTGCCCAGCAATTCCGCGACAGGTTAAAGCCCAGGACGACCAGGAGAAAGCGAAAGAGAAGCCGTCAGAGGAAACCAGAAAGATGAGAAGAAACCATGAATGATCGCATGAACAAAGAGACGCGGTCTACTCTTGAGAGCCAGTTGGCAGGCTTGAATCGAGACCAGTTGCAAGCACTCCTGCTGAAGTTGGCAGAGCAAGCGCCTTCCTTCATCTCAACCATCGAGAGACAGGCTACACTGCTGCAAACCTCTTCATCTCAGCCAACAACTCCTCCACAGCAGGCTACGCAGAAGCCACCTATTGCTGTAGACACGAAGGCAGTACGACGCCAGGTGCGATCCAGCATTCACAGCCTGGACCGTATGCGTTCTTCCGAGGCGTACTGGCATGTTGGCGCCGTGGTCAACGAGATAGGGCAACTCGTCGATAAAGCCTGGGCGCTGATTGAGGCGGACGATGGTCGCCAGGCGCTCGCGGTCCTTGAGGCGATCACGGAAGAATATATGAGCGAGTGGGAAAACCTGGACGACTCGGATGGCGAGGCCAGCGGGTTCTTCAGTGACCTCGGAACCGCCTGGACAGAAGCGGTATTGAGCGCGGATTTGACCAGCGAGGAGAGAGAGGGATGGGCTGACCAATTTGCAGCCTGGCAAGAGGAACTCGATGATTACGGCGTCGACGAGGCGTTTGATGCAGCAGAGACAGCGGCACTTGACGGCTGGGATTACCCCCCGCTCCAGCGCGTTTTGCAGGGCATCATCACCGAACAAGGGGCCTGGGAAGGCGAATCTCCTGATTATGCCGATGATGTCACTGAGGCCCGATTGCACATCCTGGAGCGACGCGGACGCTTCCAGGAGTACCTGTACCTGGCTGAGGCGGAGGGACATACTAAGGAATATGTCACCATGCTGGTGCGCCTGGGGCGTGTCGAAGAGGCCATCTCTTATGGGCGGCATTACCTGGCGACAACCGACGAAGCGTTAGCCCTGGCAAATGCGCTCTATGAGCATAGCGAGGTCGAGCAAGGTTTACAGATGGCCGAACATGGGCTGACGCTTGAGGGGCGTAAAGCCACCCTGGCAAAGTGGCTGCGCGACCGGGCCCTGCTGATGGGAGAGAAGACGCGCGCACTTCCTGCGGCTGAAGCAGCCTTTCGCGACGAGATCAGCCTGGAGAATTACCTGAAGGCGGCCGAAATCGCCGGGGAGCGTTGGCCTGAACGACGAACAGAACTCCTGAATTATGCTCGCCACACGAAGTCGTCCTATCCCAAAGGGCACATAGGTGTGTTCTTACATGAGGGGCTGATTGACGATGCCATTGCGGCGCTGGACATCTACGCAAGCCATACGTTGGTAGAGCAGGTGGTGGATGCCGCTCTCCAAGCACAATCCCAGCTCGAGTGGGTCATTCAGGCCTGTCGCAAGCAAGCAGAGTATATCATGGATAGGGGCAAGGCGGAATTATACCATTCAGCCGCCAATTGGCTTGCAAAAGCCCGTAAGGCTTATTATATGCTGGGGCGTGAAAAGGAGTGGCAAACATACCTGGATGAGCTACTGAGTCTGCATGGGCGTAAGTACAAACTCGTTCCGATGCTTAACGCTTTGGGGCGATGAACGAGTGAGTATCTTGCGCGACATGTTTTCGTCCTTTCAAGCGAGGGGTGAACCTCTATGAGGAGAGGATTGAGATCTTCACGCATGCCAATAGCTGTCGCTGTTTACCTACCAGAACAATATGCCAGACCGTTAGCGTCTGAGCTTCGCTATCTTCGCATGAGAATCGTGAAAACGGCCCGGAAGACAACGCGAGGCTTTCGCGTTGTCTTCCGGGCCGTTCGTACAGAAAGCGGTCCTTTACCCTGTCAGATGGACCTTGACCACGACCTCTCCATCTTCTTCAGGGAGTACCTCTGCTGTGCCGGTGCGCATTTCCCCACGCAGCAGGACATGCACCGTGGCCTCCCCAACCAGATTCATCCACCAGGGAGACCTCACCACCCGAAGCCTCAGCGTTTCGCCCTCCTGCACATAGCGCATCGGCGTCGTAAACTCCTTCCCACTCTTGCGCCCGGTAAACGTGAGAAGCAGGAGCCGGTCGCTCCTCATCCGATGCCATGGGGAACGCAAGATGGTCGTCGCTATCGCGTTGGCCAGGATTCGGACAGGCCGGGGCGGCTTGGGATAGTGGACACTCGTCTGGGTGTCGTTCATCGGTTTGCTCTTGTTCTCTGACCCAAGCGGGCCAATTCCCTGGCCAGGTCTGCCCATCACATAGGGTGCTGCCCAGGGCCAAGTCCGTTGAAACGTGCCCGAGAACCCAACCTCCCCTCCTCAGAGATCGGTGAAGCCGGAGCACTGTGCGCCGGAGCGCACCATACACCATCTGACCTGAGTATAGAGCATGCCGTGCAAGGGTGTCAACCAGGAAAGAACGGCTCT
>JBKPAZ010000283.1:0-13486 GCA_046726655.1 Chloroflexota bacterium | reverse complement strand
CCTCCAAAACGAAAAAAGCGCACTGCGCCAAACCAGCATGGAATTACTAGAGAAGATTGATCTTGAAACCCGTTCACAAACCATCTTAAAACACAAACGAGAAAATATTATGAAACTTCTTCAAAGAAGGCAAGCAATGCTAGAGGAAGGGACGTGGGAGAAAATAGGAGGAAAAGACAACATGTCTCACGTTTTTTCAATCATAGGAGATGAATCGTTCGGATTTGGCTTTAGCCAAATAACACTCCAAGCGAGTCCTATCAACGATATTTTCGACTGGATGAGGCCATCTCATCCTGATGTACTTCCTCCTGGCGATCCTTTTCCTCCCGCTCCTGCTCCCAAGCAAGCCACTGTAGCGGAGAAGAAAGAGGTACCTTCTCAACCTAAAACGGAATTTCTGCATATTCCAGATGAAGTCACGGCCAGTATCAGAACGTTTCTTGCCATTCGACGACCAGGCTATACCTTGCTCTCTCTCCTGGATCGTTCTGACGACGATAAAAGAGCGTGGTTAGCTCTCCTGACGAGAACACTTCACGATGAGACGATTGAACGTGTTTCAGATGTGATTATCGAGCTAGCACCAAACAAGTATATGACTATTCAAAATGTGCAAGACCCCCCAGCAACCCAACCATCTCCAGGCCCTCATGTACCTTCTTGATTTCTTGCTGGATATGCCGAGCTAACATTACAGGCTCATCCTTAAGGGGATTTTTCAACAGCCTGTTATAGTGAGCGACGGCGAGGAGCGTCTTTACATTTCTCGCCCGAAGTTTCATGATATGTGACGACTCCCCACGGCTAAAGCCGGGCTTCTAGGTGCCGAGCGCCACGCTTTGTCGTCCCAAAGCGGTTTGAAGAATGTTCAGAGAGGCATTATGATCCCTATCGCGCCGCCATCGGATGCGCTCATGGACTCGTGCGACGATCTTGCGCCGTTTGCGTCGTGCTGGGGTACCCTTCTCCGTTTTGGAGAGACGACGTTGCGCTTGAGCCAGGTGTTTTTCTTCTTCCCTGAAAAACTGGGGGGTGGCAATCTGTTCGCCAGTGGAGAGGAGGCAAAGGTCTTGAGTCCGACGTCGATACCCGCGTGCTCATCCGCTGGAGGCAATACATGCGGCTCGACCGCATCGCACGAGAAGCACACAAACCACTTGCCCGTCGAGGTTCTCACGATGCTGCACGTTTTGACGACGCCTTTCGTGGGTCTGTGCTGTACCATCTTGAGATGCCCAATCTTGGCAAGGCAGAGCTTGCCCTGTGCATCGATGCCGAAACCCGTCTGCGGGTAGGTGAGGGAATCGTAGCGGAATCTGGATTGATAGCGCGGGTAGCCGGGTGTCTGGCCAGCTTTCACGCGTCGAAAGAAGGCTTTGAAGGCTTTGTCTACTCGATGCAGGACGTCTTGCAAGACCTGGGAGTAGATGGCTTCATATTCTGGTCTGATCTCTTTGATGGCGGGAAGCTGGGCACATTGCTGCGTGAAGGTGAGGCTCTTGCCGCGCAGCTTATAGGCGTCTTTCCGCTCTTGCAGTGCGGCGTTGTACAACTCCGTGCAGAGGGCGAGTTGCTCATTCAACACGCGTTCTTGCTTCTTTGTTGGGTAGAGACGGTATTTATAGGCTTTTTTCATACATATATATTCTTTTCTGGCAGGGAAAGGGGGAAGTTCCCCCACTTCCCCTGCCCCCAACAAGGAACGCCGTTTTCATCCCTATGTTTGAAAGCACAGGCTTTCAGCGGCGGAGGTTGGTAAATTTTGGGACATATGGGGTAATAGCCTTGCATACATGGACTATTTCTGGTAGAGTATAGTCTTGGTATACGGGGGTGACAATTGACACATGGTACGCTAGAGGGAGAAAGCGTAAAAACGGTGCCGTTTACCAGCATGCGCTGAGCGTCTACCACATTAGTACTGGGCGTGTGATGGAGAGGCCAGCAGTGCAGTTATTTGCGCAGTGTAATAAGAGTATATGTTCTCTGTCGCATCTGCGTTTGCATTTCCACTTTTACAACCAGGTGTTTGCAGGCCTTTCCAACCTTGTTGCGAGTTTTCGCAGGGTAACCCGGAAAAAGCCCTGGCCTGGCGAAGTAATCGTCCCGTATTGATTAATTACACGGTATTAGTGTGGCGTGAGAGAGCCGTAAGTTCTTGATGTTGCGTGCATTTTTGTGGAAGGAGAAAGGTGTGATGGCACATCCTTACCTACGTAATGGTAAGTTTCTCACTATCATTGTAGATATCCTAATGATCCTTGGGGTAATAGAGGAGGAATGAAGAATGAAAAGACTATTTTTTCAAAAAACGAACCTATTACTGGCAGGGGCCCTTATCTGCATGCTGCTCCTGAGCGCCTGTATCACTAGCAATAGCGGCGGCAGCAGTAGCAGTAGCAGTAGCAGCCCTATACCTGCTGGGCCGATCAAGATCGGGGTATCGCTCTCTCTGACAGGAGATGATTCAGCAGACGGGCAGGCGACGCAACAGGGCTATGATACCTGGGAAGCCTACGTCAACAGCCACGGTGGGCTATTGGGCCATCAGGTAAAGATGGTCTATTACGATGACGGGACCAAGACTGATCAAACAAGGGCGAATTACCAGAAGCTGATCACCGTGGACAAGGTCAACTTTGTCCTTGGCCCTTTTGACGATCCCCAAACCATCACTGGTGCAGATGTCGCTCGGCAGCACAACATGGCCTTCCTGGAAGGTATAGGTACTGGTCCTGAGGTCTTCACAAATGGCTTGTCCAATTTATTTGCCGTCTCGCTTTCGGCAACGGCCTATTTCACGAGCTTTGTGCATTATATCTTGTCCCTTCCGGCCGCAATGCGCCCGCTGACGGCCGCCTATGCCACCTCGGACGATGGCTTCACCGAGTCGCAAATCGATAGTGCCAAAAAGCAGCTTGAGCAAGGGGGAATCAAAACGGCCTACTACAAGGTCTATCCGACGGAGAATGCGGATCTCAAAGCAGTCGCGCAGGCAGTTGTGAATTCCCATGCAGACATCGTGCTGCTGGGAACGCTTGGCCTGGAAGATTGTGCGGCCCATATCAACACGTTTATTCAGCAACACTACAACCCCAAGCTCATCATAGCCTCAGCTGGCCCGGATCAGGGCGATGGCTTCATCAAGGCTATTGGGGCAAAAAATACTGAGGGATTAATCGTGCCAAACGATGGGTGGTGGCCTGAATCAAAGGGATATCAAAACGCCGATTTTGTCCAATTCATCACTCAGAAGTATAAGATCGCCCCTGGCGACATCAGTTCCGATTCAGTGCAGGCGTTTTCTGTCGGGCAGGTCTTGCAACAGGCTTTGAACCAGACGCAGAGTCTGGATAACCAGAAGCTGATAAGTGTACTGCGAGCTGGTACATTCCAGAGCCTGCAGGGTCCTGTAGGATTTGATTCAACCGGGCAGAACAAATTGTCCGTAGCGTACCTGTTCCAGTGGCAACACGGGAGTTTGATTCCCGTATTCCCACAGGCGCAGGCCATGGCAAATGTGGAGTATCCCAAGCCTAACTGGGCGACGTCCTAAGTTTTCTATTGCGACTTTGGCCCACCACGATTACCGGGTGTGTGAGCGGCGAAGAGAGCAGGCGAACACACTCCCGGCGGTCGTGCGTGGTAAGAAGAAAGAGAGATCCATCATTATCACAACCATCCTCCAAGGGGTCGTGCTCGGCATCCTGACCGGCGGAGTTTATGCTCTCATGGCATCGGGATTGACCCTGGTCTTCGGGGTACTGGAGATCATCAACATCGCTCAAGGTATTCTGGTCATCCTGGGGGCCTATCTCTCTTTTTGGCTGGAGCAGCGGTTCCATATCGATCTTTTCCTGGGGCTCTTTCTCACCATCCCGGCCATGTTCGCGCTCGGGGTATTCATCGAGTGGGCATTCATCCGCAGGATCAGGTGGGACCGCATTACCCTGTCGATCCTGGTGACCTTTGCCATCGCGGTGGTCATTGAGGGTGCCCTGACGTTTGTGTTCACGGGCACCTTGGTGACTTTGCAGACCCGCTACACCGACCAGTCGGTGTACCTGCCGTTTATCAATTTTTATATGCCCGTCATTTATCTATACGCGTTCATCCTGAGCGTGGTCCTGTTAGGAGGGCTCTACCTGCTCGTCTATCGTACCTCCTTCGGGCGTTGCCTGCGCGCGTCAATGCAGAACCGCACGGCTGCGTCCCTCATTGGGATCAACGTGCCGCGTGTGCAGGCGATCACCTTTGGCCTGGGGACGGCGCTGGCAGCCGCGGGAGGCATGGTGTACGGGGCGACCAACGCATTCAATCCGGCCAGTTCCTACGACCTCATTTCGCGCCTGCTCGTGATTATCGTTTTGGGAGGGATGGGGAGTCTATGGGGGGCGCTGGTGGGATCGCTGATCATGATCGTGATAAGCGACGTGGTCGTCCTGGCCTTCGACCCCATCTGGGCGAGCACTGTGTTTTTTGTCTTCCTGGTGATCCTGCTGGTGTTTCGCCCGCAAGGTCTGTTTGGGAGGCTCGAGGGGAGAAAGCAATGAATCCCGTCAAGTTCTCTCGTCATCTTCGTCCGCTTGCTCTTATCGCGCTCGTCGCATTCGTCGGCATCTTTCCGGTGGGCATCGCTCCAAACGATGCTGTCAATACGATCGCGGTTTTTACTTTGATCGGTGCTATTGCGGTTGTAGGATGGAACATCTTCTCGGGCTACACAGGCTACATCTCGTTGGGACACTCGGTGTTCTATGGATTCGGAGCCTATACACTTGGATTAGCCAGTCTGTACTGGCATATTCCTGGAGGATGGGAGCCGTTCCTGCTTCTCCCACTTGCGGGGCTGGTCGCGGGGGCCGTTGCACTTCCGCTGGGGTGGATCGCGTTACGCACGAGGCGGCACACCTTTATCGTCATTAGCATCGCGTGGGTCTTTATCTTCCAACTGCTGGCCTATAATCTACGGGGGTTCACCCGCGGCTCAAACGGGGTGTTCATGCCTTTGACTCCCTGGGTGGCACCGTATGCTGACCTCCCGTTCTATTACGTGGCCTTTGCTGTCTTGCTTGCTGCAACCCTCGTCTCCTGGTGGATTCGACACGCAAAATTCGGCTTGGGGCTGTTGGCGATTCGCGAAGATGAAGATCGAGCGCTTGGCTTAGGAGTAAAGACGTACTCATTCAAGCTGACCGCTTACGTTATTTCTGCTGTCTTTGTCGGTATCGCAGGGGCCATCTTTGCATACTACGTTGGTAGCGTCTTCCCTGAGCAAGGGTTCAATCCCGCGGTCGATCTCACTATCGCCTTGATGGCCTTCTTAGGGGGCATTGGGACGGTGGCCGGGCCACTTGTAGGAGCGCTGCTTCTCACGCCCCTTCAGCAGTGGCTGGATTTGCAATTTGGGGGACAGGGAGTGAACCTCGTTATCTATGGTGCCCTCTTCCTGGTGATTATCTTGCTGCTACCACGAGGCATTGTGCCATCATTGCAGGAACGGTGGCGGACCTGGAGGACAGCGCGCCAAACACGGCTGGCTCAACGAACACGCGCTGCAGCAAACCAGGAGCAACCTGCTGTGCTGGCAGAACGAGGAGGGGAGGGATAAACGCATGAGCCTGTTAGAAGTGCAAGCTGTCTCCAAAGCCTTTGGGGGTATCCAGGCCCTCTCAACCTGTTCAATTTCTATTGAGCAGGGCAGGATCACCGGGCTAATAGGTCCCAATGGTTCGGGCAAAACGACGCTGTTTAACGTGATCACTGGCTATGAAAAGGTGGAAGTGGGCACGGTACGATTTAATGGACAGACCATCACTAACTCGACACCTGATCGTGTGTTCGGATTGGGAATTGGCCGGACATTTCAACTGACACGCGTCTTTCCGCGCCTTACCGTGCTCGAGAACATGCACGTCGCCATACCGCGAAAAGGCATACGAGGGTTGCTGAAGCACTGGGGACCACCAGAGGAACAACGCCAGGCGCTCGAACTCCTGGACTTCGTGGACCTCACCTCGCTCAAAGATGAGCCATCAGGTAATCTCTCCTATGGGCAGAAAAAATTGCTCGAGTTCGCCCTTATCCTGGTGGCCCAGCCGCAGGTGATCCTGTTAGATGAGCCGGCAGGAGGAGTGAACCCCACTATGATCAACGAGTTGGCGCGCCTCATTCGCACGCTCAATCAAGAGAAGGGCATTACCTTCCTGGTGGTTGAACACAATATGGAGTTCGTCATGGGGCTCTGCCATACGGTGAATGTGATGCATCGCGGAACAACTATCGTCGAAGGGGCACCCGATGAGGTACGCAAGAACCCGGCGGTCCTTGAAGCCTATCTAGGAGCTTGAGTCATGCTGACGTTAGCAAATATCGTTGCCGGTTATGGCGGGGGAGACGTCCTCAAAGGGATCGATCTCGAAGTGGAGAAGGGGTCGCTTACCTGCATTGTTGGCCCTAACGGAGCAGGTAAGTCTACAGTGTTGCGGGTAATCAGTGGTTTGTTGAAGCCGCGCCGGGGTTCTATCACCTTTCATGGTCAATCCATTAGTGGCCTGTCAGCCCCCCACATTTTGAAACTGGGCATAGCCCAGATTCCGCAGGAACACAGCCTGTTCCCCGACATGACCGTCAGGGAGAATATGGAACTTGGAGGGTTGCTCCTGCGAGATCACAGCCATATCGCACGCCGCCTGCACGAGATCGAGGAGCAGTTTCCAATTCTCAAGGAACGGGCAAAAGAGCAGGCAAGGAGCCTTTCCGGTGGGGAGCAGCGCCAGGTCGAGATCGCCCGCGCCCTGATGCTTCATCCAACGCTGGTACTGGTAGATGAGCCTTCGATGAGTTTGGATCCGAAGACGCTCGCCCAGGTATTTGAAACCATTGTTCAGATGCATAACGTGGGCACAACGGTCCTAATGGTTGAGCAAAATGTGCGTACCGGCCTAGGAATTGCTACCTACGGAGTCGTAATGGAAAGTGGCCGTGTACGTTTGCATGGCCCGGCGCAGAGCGTCCTTAAAGACCCTGAGATGAGCCATCTGTTCTTTGGCGGTACCCTGTCCGGAGCATAAGACGAGAAGTATGCATGTTACTCGCTTATTCTTCTAGCCCCTGTTGAGAATGATATGACGTTGATGCAGTGGTTGCCGTTTTTCTCCCCATTTGTCCTATAGAAGGCTTTCTCTCTTGCGTTTCCTCATTGTGCTTACTATGATACTTCTCTAGCTCGATGCATTGCAGTTCCTTCATTAGGGGTGAGATTGCATCGCTATCGAACTAAGAAGTCAAGGAGAGCTCTACTGCTGTTTTCCTGTCAGTTTTACCTGACGCACACACTTGAGAGTTATGCTGGGCAATGTGAAACATATCATGAAACGTTTCAGAACATTGGCATTGATTGGTATCGTGCTTTGCCTTCTGACACTTCCTTTCCTGGTCGGGGACCCGAATACAGTCACTATGGCTGTAGATGTCTTGCTCCTGACAGGGGCCGCAGTCGCCTGGAATATCTTTTCGGGCTACACGGGCTACCTCTCCCTGGGGCATGCCACCTATTACGGCATCGGCGCCTATGTCATGGCGCTGATATGCCGGGACTGGCACATCCCGGACGGCTATGGACCGTTCTTGCTCCTGCCATTAGCCGGCCTGGTCGCTGGAGCTTTCGCCGTTCCCCTGGGGTGGATCGCGCTGCGTACGCAGCGATTCACCTTCATGGTCATTACTATCGCCATATTCTTTATCTTTCAATCGCTGGCCTTTAACCTGCAGGGTCTCACCGGTGGCTCAGAGGGCATCTTCTTGCCAATCCCTGATTGGAGTTCTGATCTTTTCAATCTTCCTTTCTACTTCGTAGCAAGTACCTTTCTGCTGCTGGTAACGCTTGTTTCGTGGTGGATAGGGCGCTCGAAATTTGGACTGGTGCTTCTAGCCATTCGTGATGATGAGGATCGGGTTCTGGGGCTTGGTGTCCCAACTGGACGGTACAAACTCGCAGCTTACGTGCTTTCTGCCGCTTTCACTGGTATAGTGGGCGCCATAGCCATCTACTTTATGGGTTTCATCAATCCCTCTATTGCCTTCGATCAAGGGTTTGAACTCACTATTGTGACAGTTTCCTTTCTAGGGGGGATTGGAACCGTGATAGGTCCAATTGTAGGAGGTCTGCTGCTTGTGCCAATACAAACATTCTTGGTCCAGCAGTACGGCGCAGCGGCAACCGGCTTAGACCACATCCTCTTTGGTTGCTTCCTTCTTGTGGTGATCCTGCTCCTCCCAGAGGGCGTCGTGCCGTCACTAGGCAAGCGCTGGCAGGTGTGGAAAGCTTCACACACCAGGATGCAGATATGGACACAACCTATAGAGATGCGATCACCCTCATTTGCTGCTATCCCAGTTGTTGCTTCAGAACAACTTGATCTTGTCGAGGTTAAGGAAACGAGAGAACTGACCGTTTCCATAGACCAGGCATCTAACAAGATTGCCAGGGTTATTCCTCCTCTTCCCAGTAGGCTGCCTGTAATGCCGCATCCATCAATGAAAGTAACTCAAAAAGTCCAGGCAATACACTTGATACCCCTTGTGCCTCATGAATCTACGACCACACAAGGGCAGGTGGCAGCCGCTCCGGTCATAAGCTGGAGATGCCCTTCTTGTCGAAGACCATTTTTACTCAGAGGCAATAGCTGTTACTGCCCGCGATGCGGGTTTACGCGCCCGCTTACTGAAGGCATTTCTTAATGCACTTTTAATGGCATCTGCCACAAACCCCTGTTATAGTAAATAAATCTGGAACCATCTTTAGAGTGAATAGCAATTTTGGGGGGTATCCTCAGCATATATTTCCATTTCCACTGGAAGTTCGGTAAACTAGGCAACAGTGGTGTTCTCTGGGGGAGTTTGCGCTCCGATTGTTTGTCTTCAACATCATGGAGTCCAACAGTGGGCCAATTGAATTGGTCAATGCGCCCTAGCTGGTTGAGAGGCATTTATAGGGGAAGTGGCACAGAAAAGAGAGCAAGTATACGTCAAGAAGCTCTACAGTAGCTCACCAGTTACAAGAAGGCATACCTGTACTGTGACGTTGCGAGCTGCTTGAGAAGGGATTGAAGCTGATATGGTCAGATTTTTGAGCAATATACCTATTTTCCGTCGCCTTTTTATATCCTTTGCTTTAGCAGCGGCAATACCTGCTATCGTGATTATCTTACTCGGGAATTTCTATGTTTCCCAGCTTACGACCCGTAGCCAGGCGGTGCAAACGAGCTTTGATGCGCAAAACCTGGCATCACAGGAACAGGCTAACCTGCAGCGCATGAATGCACAGCTCCAGACCCGCTTTAATCAGATCTTTGCCAGTCTCTCCGGTAGTATAGCTGATCCATCGCTATCCAATGCAGGTGGATTGGTCAGCTCAGACATAGCCGCTCGTGAGGCTGAATTCGCCCAAGGACTGGCGGCGTATCGAGCAAATTATGACCTGACCACTTCCAGCAACATGGATAGCATCCATTCCATCCTCACCAACGAAAATCCTCAAACCGGGCCGACAATTATCAGTAGCCAGCAGCAAGCACTTAATGCAGTAGCTGCACCTAAGACAGGGTATTGGCCCCGGTATCAAACTCTGCAAGATCAAGAGAATGCTCTTCTCGATAAACTGGACCCAACTATCAAGGGTCATCCAAAAACGCTCCCTGCAGACGCGTTGGCTGCACAATACCGAAAGGCCTACGATGTCTTGTGGCACGCCAATTTCGTATTCACCAATCTCGGTAACAACTGGCAGCAGGTGGTGGATGACTCAGTGGCTATGGGTAAAACGGTGACCTCTGTTGGGTCTTCACAGATCACACCTGTTGTGATAGCCACAGTCGTAGCAGTCATCCTGACAATTTTGATTGTGTTCTCGACTGGCTGGCTTGTGAACCTCACAATTTCGACCCCCCTGCGCCGACTTGCTGTACTCACAAGGCGCATAACCAGGGGTGACACAGGCGCGCGTGCGCGGATCGTCGGCCGCGACGAAATCAGCCTGGTTGCATCTTCGATGAACAATATGCTGGACAATATCGTACGCCTTATTCAAGATGCGCAGGCACAGCGTGATAACCTGCAAGCCCAGGTCGAAAAACTGATAAGTGAAGTCAGTGGAGTCGGTGAAGGAGACCTGCGTGTCCAGGCTGAAGTCACTGCAGACGCTCTGGGTGTGCTGGCAGACTCATTTAACTATATGGTGGAAGAACTCGGTAGCCTGGTGGTGCGCGTCAAAATGGTCGCGCACGAGGTCGAAAGCTCCACAACCATGACCTTTGAGCGCATGACTCAACTGGTTGAATCCGCCGACGTTCAGATCAAACAGATCACCGAGGCTGCCATTGAAGTAGAGCAGATGGCTGGTTCGAGCCGCCAGGTAGCCGAACGAGCGCAGGTTCTGTATGGCGTTGCGCGTGAAGCACGCCAGACCGCGGAAACTGGGCGCGAAGCCGTGCAGCAAACGGTCGAGGGTATGGGACGCATCCACGAATATGTGCAGGATACATCCAGCAAGGTACAAACACTGGGAGATCGTTCACGTGAAATCAACAATATTGTCGAAGTTATCGCCAATATTGCGCACCAGACGAACCGCCTGGCGCTTGACGCTGCAATTCAGGCTGCTATGGCAGGCGAGAACGGCAAAGGATTTGGCGCAGTTGCAGCAGACATTCGACGACTGGCAGAACGTGCCAAAGACCAGGCCAGTTCAATTGCACGCATAGTTCGCAGTGTTCGTGAAGATATCGGGGCTGTGGCAGTTTCGATGCGAGATACAGAACGTGAAACCTCGGCAGGTGCGGAGTTGGCCCAGGAAGCTGGTACATCGCTAGAGTCCATCTTCGGTGTCGTTGAGCGCCAGGCTTATGAAATTGAAGCCATCAACCAGATGGCTGCGCAGCAATTGCAATCATCCAGCGCTGTTGTGCAAATCATGCAGACTGTTTCTGACTCGACCCAACAGAGTAGCGGCAGTACTCGTGACGCAGCTCAAAATATGGAACGACTGGCTCGCCTGGCAGAGCAATTGCTGGCATCGGTGGAAGCCTTCAAACTCCGCGAGAATCTAAACTATTATGCTCCGATGGGTGGCGTGACGATTACTCCTCAAGAGGAGTTCGAGAATCAGTTGTCGGTCAGTGGTGCCTTCCGCACCGTTACTGCATCAGCCCAGTCCTCGAATACTAACCCTCTTGCTCCGGCAAGAGCGAATGGGCTTTTCTCTCCCTATCCCATGGCACCATACCGCCAGCATAATGGTATGCAATCACAATTTCAAAGGCCGGTGCAATCAGAAAGGTGAAGCGCCCCACTCTTCTATTCTGCATTCCTCTCCATCATCCATAACTATTTTGTTATGGATAGCATTCAGAACGCCTATCAAAATTCATAGACTTTCCTATGCAATGGCTGTTAGACTTAATTTAGACGTGATAAGCTTCTATGGCTGTTTTATAGGAGTTTAATTGGAGCGCAGAGGAGACTTCAAATGATTGCACAGAAAACGAAAACCAATAATGCTGTTGTAACCAGCAATGAAGCGACTGCGCAGGCAGCAGTAAAACTACTCTCACAAAACCAGACGCTCATGCTTTATCGTTGGGAATGTGAAGTATGCGGTATGGTCCATACCGGACCCTTGCCCACTGCGTGTGATAGCTGTGGCAAAGAAGGGTCTCTCGTACATCAGCCCGACTTGCACCAGGAAATGTCTAGCCACGAGTAGGGGCCAACGCCCTGTGAAATAGAAAAGTAGGGGCCAGATGTATCGTGCCCTCTCCCGAGTGGGATGCGATACATCTGGCCCTTACGAATTCTGAGCCTGGCGTATCGCTTCATATACTACTATGCCTGCAGCCATCGCTGCATTTAAGGATTCCACCCCGTTTGCCAAGGGAATGCTTATAGACACGGTTGCCAGCCTGCGAGCCTCCTGTGACGGCCCATGCGCCTCGTTACCAATAATTAACGCAAAAGGTTGCCTCAAATCTTGTTCAAAGTAGAGATGCGGGCTGCCAGCCTCAGCCAGAAACACCCGCCTTTCTCCCTTGCAGTGCAAAGTAATGCTTTCCGCGATTGCTTCCCATGAAAGATTAGTTGCTATAGGTAATGCAATATGAGCGCCTGCAGCCGCACGCACTACCTTGGGGCTAAAACAGTCTACGCAGTTAGAAGTTAACAACACTTCATCTACATCAGCCGCCAGCGCTGTACGCAAAATCGTCCCCATGTTACCAGGATCAGCCAGTTCATCGAGAATGAACAGCGCCGGACGAGAAGCTGGTGAACGCCGCGCGCGTACAAGCTCAGCCTGAAATGCATTCAGAGGTAAGACACTAACTATCCCTTGCGATGTTTGCGTCTCGCCCAGGCTCTCGATAACGCGCCCACTAACCTCTATCAGCCGTTCAGGAGGCAGTGACGAAGCATGTATCAGACGTGTCAGCAGCGCTCTCCCTTTAACAGTGCGTTGCAGTAATTCGGGTTGATAGTAGACTTCATGTGGCACAATATTCGCGTCGAGTAACGCTTCCAGCAGGTGAGGACCTTCCATCAAGAAAAGGCCGCTTTTCTTGCGGCCTTTAGTCGTATGCAATGTATGTAATCTACTGATACGTGGATTGGCAGGACTGGTAATCAATGACCCCTACGAAATTGTTGCTAGCGCAGTTTGAAGCAGCGCGCTAAAAGCAGCCTCATCATTCACTGCCATCTCGGCGAGAATCTTACGATCTACATCAATATTAGCCGTATGAATGGCATGCATCAACTTACTATAGCTCACCCCGTGCATGCGTGCAGCGGCATTAATGCGAGTAATCCACAAGCGACGCATGTCGCGTTTGCGATTGCGACGATCACGGTACATATAAGCCATTGAACGCATGACGGACTCGTGCGCGGGACGATACAAGCGCCTGCGCGTACCACGATGGCCCTCTGCCATTTGCAAGAGCTTCTTATGTCTCTTATGTGCTGCAACTCCACGTTTTACTCTTGTCATAGTATTTTTTCTCCTCCGTTCGATTCAAATGCCCTACCCTCGCTAGAAGGAATAGGGGAGTAGATGTTTCATACGACGTGCATCGGCGCTAGCCAACGGAAACTCTTTGTCCATCGAACGGACTGAGTGTGGAGACTTATTGCGGCGAAGATGGCTTAGCGCAACTTTGCGGCGCATAATCTTACCGGAGCCAGTGATTTTGACCCGCTTCGCCATAGCTTTGTGTGTTTTTAGTTTCTGCTTCATAACGCTTCTTTCTGTCTTTCTATTCTTGCGGGGCAAAGTACAGTGTTTAACTTGGTCCGATACAAGATATGTTGTCTATACTGTCTTCAAAATTCTGCAATTCTGTCTGTCTGAGCGCAAAACAAAGCGCACAAATGATAGTAGCAGTGTAGGTGGCGATTGATTGCACTTCAACACAATCCACCACAGTTACTC
>JBKPAZ010000282.1:0-12471 GCA_046726655.1 Chloroflexota bacterium | reverse complement strand
TGCGCCTGGCGCAGGGCGCAGCCACTTCAACAGTATCTACTGTAGTTGTAGTATGGCTACTCAGACTTAGGCGGTAGAGAGGTTACTGGTCCATCCTGCCTGTTAGCGGTAGATGACGACAGCCCTTCATACCCATTAACCGAACTGGCCTCTGCGTGATGCTTCATAATTCCCAACAAAGGCTCGACGAGATCAATGGGAAGTGGGAAAATGATCGTTGAGTTTTTCTCAACTGCAATCTCTGTCAGCGTTTGCAGGTAACGCAGTTGTAACGTAGCGGGCTGTGAGCCAATCACATTAGCAGCCTGCGCCAGTTGGGCAGACGCCTGTAATTCACCTTCAGCATGAATGATCTTTGCGCGCTTCTCACGCTCTGCCTCAGCCTGTTTTGCCATTGCACGCTGCATCGAAGCCGGCAATTCAACATCTTTGATTTCTACAGCAGTCACCTTCACACCCCAACGCTCTGTATGCTCATCAATAATGGTTTGCAGTTCACGATTGATCTTGTTGCGCTGGGACAACAATTCATCCAGTTCCGATTGGCCAAGCACATTACGCAGGGTTGTCTGACCAATCTGCGTTGTTGCCTGCATGTAGTTCATCACATTCACAACAGCCGCAACCGGATCTACCACATAGAAGTAGACAACAGCAGTAACTTTTATTGTCACATTATCACGCGAAATCACTTCTTGTGGTGGGACTGTTAACGTGACGACACGCAGATCGACCTTAATCATGCGCGTAACGAATGGCGGTACAAGGAATATCCCAGGCCCTTTAGCGCCGGTTAATTTTCCAAGCACAAAAATCACGCCACGCTCGTACTGCTGTACTACTCGTATGGCCGAGGAAAGTAGCATCAGCAGAATTATTACTACGATTGCTACGATGACAAGCACCACAATGGTTTCCATGGAACTTCTCCTTTATGACCCCTCGATGTATTCAGGGGCAGAATCTGAGAGTCTATTAACAACAGGTTGTACATGCAACAGCAAACCCTCAACGGTAACAACCCGTACCTCGGTGCCGGGATCGACTGAGTCAGACGGGTCGTCCAGCACAGCGGTCCAATCTTCACCTTTATACTTCACACGTCCAACAGGCTGAAGCGGAGTCGACGCCAGAACAGTAACGCCAATCATACCCTCCCTTCCCGTATTAACGGGTCGCCGCCGGGTTCGCACAATCAAAGTGACAATATATAGACCGACTAAGCCAACTAACGCACTCAGTGCGTAGACAAGAATGGGATTTACCTGCGGTCCTTGATGGGACCCGCCGCTATTGAAAAAGATTAAGGCACCGATGATGAGGGAGATCACGGCTCCAAGCGTCAATACACCATGCGCAGGTAACTTGATATCGAGGACAAGCAACGCAAACGCTAAAGCCATTAATGCCAGTCCCGCCCAGTTTGGAGAGAGCGATGCTGCCCCGAAAAGGAAGAGTAAGAGGCCTATGGCTCCAACGACACCCGGTAGAATGGCGCCCGGATGCGAGACCTCTACGAATATGCCTATCACAGCAACGATAAACAACAAGAAGAGTACATTAGGATCAAGCAACACTGTATAGAGGGCATTCATGGTAAAGTTCCTCCAGTCACTAAATCAATGCGCCTATCCATTGTAGAGATGCCAGATCACATGATTATCATACCACAAGTCGGGCGGTAACATGCTTTTCATACTCATATCTCTAAAAGAATTTTGCTACTTCTTCTCTTTATTTTAATAGCGAATTGCTATAATAAATATAACATACTGTTATTCCTTTGTCAAGAGCAAAACAATCAAAGACCTTCGATGATAGTGGATGCAGAATCTACTTGAAGGACATCTTAAGACAGTTTTTGTAACGCCTCAAACAGATCCTCGTTATCTGGCATATCCCCTGGACTGTCTAGCACCTCGATATAACGAATAACGCCCTCTTTATCTATCACGAACACAGCACGCTCTGGAAATCCTCCGCGATTACGTACACCATACAGGTCAACCACCTTGCCTTGCGGATAAAAGTCCGAGAGCAGCGGGAATGATGTACCCATCGATTTGGACCAGGCATTTAAAGCATAGGTGCTATCCATACTCACGCTGACTACCTCGGTATTAAAGTCCTTAAAGCGTGCAAGTTCCGCCTCATACGAGGGGAGTTGCGTAGAGCAAACGCTACTGAAGGCATAGGGAACGAATGCCAGAACGACATTTTTCTTGCCTCGAAAGTCCGCTAAATGCCAGGTATCCTTTTTGTCAGTCTTGAGAGCAAAATCAGGAGCGCCATCTCCAACTCGTAATGTCTTTGTTTCATTGTGGCTTTGCGATACCATCAGCAAGTATCCTTCCGAAATAACTCTTCTTTTGTCTAAACTACTTGTAAGTACGCAAGAGCGTTACTTGCCCAGTTTGCCAATCGTCTAGCAAGGTAGATCATGCAAGCCTAAAAATACACAGTTTGCGCCTCAGTTCTCTATTCGGGATTCTAGCACTGGGCAGAAGAGCATGTCAAATTGCGACGGCAGAGAAAAAAAGCGCAAGTATCACTTCACCTATGCTCTACATAATAATGCATCGAAAACACGTACCAGGTGCGATGGACATCGAAACAAAAAAACCACTGACTACCCTCTGGAATACGCTGTTGGCACAGCAAGGTATCGTTGCCTATATACCGATCATCATCGTAAACATTCTCATGTTCTGTGTCGCATCCTGGCAATTTTTCTGGTTAAACACTGACGCTGCACGATACCAATGTTATGCCCTGACTTACTGGATTGGGAGTAGGGGGGCACAATTGCTGCCTGTCACTCAATGCTCCTTTCTGAATCTCTCCACGGCTGCGCAGCCACCCTTTCATATGCTACCGCTAGAATATCCGCCGTTTACACTCATCATTTTCTCGCTACCACTCTTCGTTCCTCTACTCTACTATCAGGTAGCTTTTGCGGTACTGATGGCCCTTACTTCCGTGTTCATTTACAGGTTACTACTACGTTACGGCCCGCGTGGAGCAGCCTTTGCATTTGCGTGCTATTTGCTCATCGGTGCCTGGGCGGTTGCACAAGAACGCTTTGACATGTTGCCAGCTGCGCTTACGCTTCTCTGCCTGATTGCAGCCGAACGCAAGCATTGGACATCCGCATATGTTGCATTAGCCTTTGGTTTCTTACTCAAGATATATCCAATCTTGTTCCTTCCCGCTCTCTTTGTTGCGGAACAGCAAAATGCGCAGCGTATTCATATTCCGCCCAAGTCACTCACACTCAAGACCTCACTTGCGGAACTCTGGCGCACCTTGCAAAGTATACATCATTGGCGCTGGAAAAATGCGCTTCTCTTCTTTGCAATACTCCTCGGAGTCACAGGCTTCTTTGCGCTTCTTGACTTCCAGGGAGCTGTGTTGAGCCAGCTGAACTACTTTGCAAATCGCCCTGTGCAGGTCGAGGCAACTGGTAGTACACTTCTCTGGTTGGGCACTCTCATTGGATTTCCTGTACATATTGTGTTCAGTTTTGGATCAGTGAACATAGTCAGTGCGCTCGGAGGACCCGTTGCTTTCTTGTTTGAAATTCTTTTCGTATTAGGGTACATCTATATCATTTTCTTACAATGGTGCAGAAAGCTTGACGTAGTACAGGCATGTATTGCGCTCTTACTTATTTTTATCGTCACGGGCAAAGTTTTCAGCCCGCAATACTTAATTTGGGTTATACCCTTACTGGCCTACAGCGGTGCTTTTAACAGCCTCTGGCTAGTTGCCTGGGGAAGCATCTTACTTCTAACCACCATTATTTATCCCTACTTCTATACACGTATTATTGATGCTGTCAAAATACCTTATGTTCCTGGCTTCATTCAAATCGTCATGGCTCGTAACGTTTTATTCGTTCTGTTGACATTTGCTTACCTTTTCAATTGGTTTCGCATTCGGAGGCGCAAGGCACTGGCAACTGTTGAAAAGATACAAGATACAGATGTGCAACCCCTGGAACCCCTGGTAAGTAGTAATGGAAATTGAGCCAGAGAAGATGTCTCTGGCTTCATTAATCCTCGTTAACTTAATCTCCATCGTAGATGATCCGCATTGCGTAGTAATCGATTCATCATGTTGTTCCGTAGACGATAGATATCGTGTACGTCACTAAACTCCTGTGGACACAAGCGCACAATCTCCCTGGGCTTGAGGCCACAGTGAAAGAGCAAGTATGCAACCCGCTGTTCATCCCTGTTGGGAAGTATCGTTTTTAAGATGTCCCACACTTCGCTACTTTCAAGATCGTCTTCAATTTGTAATTCTCCTGGCTCTCCTGGCTGCGGCAACGGGACTTCTCTTGACCTTGAATAAGCTCGCAGCGTATCCAATATAGCCCCATTCAGACACGCACGCAGATACTGCAATGCGGCAGCGAACGTATTAAATTCAACGTGTTGGATCAAAGTCGTAGCCTGCCAGAATCGCGCAAAAGACTGAGCTACATAGTTTTCTTCGCTCTCCAGGCAGCACGCTGCCTCTCTACTAGGATGTCGATGTAGCCATGCAAGAACCAACTCACCCAGGCATTGTTGCACCCATGCCCAGGCTTCCTGATCTCCTTGTACAGTCGCACGACGCAACAACTCGACGCCATACGTTTCCGTGTATGGCTCTCCCCGACGATAATTGCTGAGTTCTCTCACACAATGTGCAGCGAGCTCCGAGGCGCTCATTTCCCTATATAACGGGCTTGACGCGAGAGAATGCTGCGCTGTGTCGCGTTTCAATTGCTGGCCACGCTCGGCCTTCAGCTTATCATTGATCCGAATATGAGGATTCATAGCCTTGCTCCTTTGTTTACACCCCGTGCTGTATACTGCGCTTCTTCCCGTTTTGAATGGAAAAAGCACGCTACTTCACTGCATAAATTGTACGCGCAGAAAGGCTTTAGTACATCTGTAGAACAACGTATCTTTGTGTCAAAGAGCGGGGCTAGTTTTGAGGTCATCTACGTTATATTACCTATGCGATGCTCAATATAAGTGGAGACACCAACCCAGCGGCAAACTAAGCTGCATTCAAGATTTAGTGCGTATGGTTTCTCTCTCCTTCTGCATTCCTGTGCTCCCCTTCTTCGCCTCTACATACCAGTTCACACCCTCGTATAGCCCGCGTATCACATCATACTCAGGCTCATAACCAAGCTCACGCCTCGCCTTCTCGATCGAGAACTCCTGATTGCCACCCAGCAGCGTTACACCATATGTAGTAACAGGAGGAGGCGCAGATTTGCGTCGACCCAATACCTGCCAGAGTAATTCAGCAGCGCGGCCAGCAGTATACAGCGCAACATAGGGGAGTTTACGCGAGACAGGTGGTACTTCCAGGAAGTCAGCTATCGTATTTAAATACTCGGCTTGCGTCACACGTCGATCATCTGCAATGGTATAGGCCTTACCGATTACCTCATCGCTTGCGTCTCCGGCTTTGATCAGACCCTGCGCTACATCACGCACATACACGACAGGCACAATATTTTTGCCCGAACCAATCAAAAAGCCCTTCCCCGCCTCCACCAGGGCAACGAATCTTCCAAAACTAGCGGTATCACGTGGGCCATAAATCCATGCAGGCCGCACAACCACTATTGGTGCACCACGCTCTTTAACAAAATCAGCTACCAACTTCTCACCGGCAATCTTGGTACGACTATAGGGATTGTCCTCTGCATGAAAAGGATGGTCCTCGGTAATAATACCATGCAGGTGATGGCCATAGACTGTAATCGAGCTTGTATGCACAATTCGCTCCACGCCAGCATCCATCGCTGCCGTTATCAGGTCAGCTACACCCCATACATTGACTGCGCTATAATCTTTTTCCAATCCCCACGGACCGGTCTTTGCTGCAACATTATAAACACGCTTCACACCCTGCACTGCCCGTTTGAGTGATTCCCCGTTAGTCAAATCTCCCTGCACAACTTCGACGCCATCCAGCTTGCCCAGGCGAGACACTTCCTCCATGGGCCGTACCATGGCCCGTACTTCATCACCGTGCTCCAATAGCATATCGACGAGGTGACCACCCAAAAAACCGGCAGCCCCCGTTACTAAAACTTTCACCTTCAATTTCCTCGTTTCCCTTATGTTTCCAGGTTATCTCTCCGAATTTTGGCATGTAACAAAATAATCTGAACTATTTCACCATCTTTGGCTGTACGGATGTATTGCCCCCACGGACTGTAGGGGCCGATTTATCGCACCCACCGCCGATTTATCGGCCCTCGGTTTATATTCCGCTAGCCGGATTATTTGGTTAAAATTCATTAACTGGAGTATAACAAGCAAGTCGAGCCCTGGCAAGCAATTAAGACGGTTGGGTTAACTTTTCCCTGGTCTTGTGAGCGGCATAAGCATAGAGCAATAGCACTGGTGAGAGAATAGCGCTGGCTGCCACCAGCGCTGCCGGATTGGAAAACGCGGTGCCTATGTAGCCTATGGGAGGGCCACCGATGATTTGCCCAAAAGCATCAACCTGGCCACGCATTTTACTTCTAGAAGAGCGTGTCATATATCGAAGATAACACGAGCCTTATACCCATCAACAGTTTGTTCAACAGCGGCTTCATGCCAGGTTACAGCCTTGATGGCGCTGCTTAGTTCATGGCGGCGTTCATCGTATGCTTCGCCCGAAGCGCGGCCTCTCAAATGCGTCTCCGAGAGACGCTCTATTTCAAATTGGCAAAAGATAAGGTATTCTGTGTCAAACAGGAAAACCAATTCATTCAACCATGCGATCAGCAGTGAGACGATATCGTGACCTTCCACTTCAACCTCGCGGCTAACCTGGACATGTACTTGCTCGGGAGAAACCATCAGGCTTTCCATACCTTGCGCCGCGTGAATGAACAGTTCAGGGAGTGTACTGCCGTAAGCATACAGGCCAATATCGGCCGTATGCTCAAACACCTCGTAAGGCTTATGCGCTACCATCATGAACCATGCTTTCTTGCTGTGTTATGATAAGCTCACTATCGCAATCACAAATATCCCTATTTTATAACGTTTCATATCATAGAGAAATGCTCATTCTAGCAGGAGACGTCCCGCATGTTCCATTTTACCCAGCATCGGGGGCTGACAATCACTGGCCTCATCATGGCACCCTCACTTCTACTCGTGTTGTTGGTAACCACACATATCATTCCCCTTTATTCAAGAGAAAGCCCGGTGATTTTAGCCACACCCGCTGTTCCCAACGTTGATAGACCACCGCTGCAACTCAGCAACGATCCTTATACCAATAGCAGCAGCCAGCATAATACCGAAGTTGAACCCGATACCTACTCCTATGGCTCAACTATCGTCGCAGCTTTCCAGGCTGGCCGCTTCATCGAAGGCGGTAGTACCAATATTGGCTGGGCGACTTCCAGGGATAACGGCGCTACCTGGAAAAGCGGCTTTTTACCTGGCATTACTCAGTTCGCAGGCGGCCCATATACTCGTGTCAGCGATCCGTCTATCGCCTACGACGCCGCCCATCAGACCTGGATCATTTCCTCCGTTGCTATCGTCGGGAGTGGTAACACCCTCACCAGCCCAGCCATATTCGTCAATCTTTCAACCGATGGAGGGTTTACCTGGAGCAACCCTTTCAAGGTTGTGAATGGTGGCAGTACCTATTACGACAAAGACTGGATTGTGTGCGACGATACAGCCACGAGCATATTCTACGGGCATTGCTATACCGAATGGGACAACGACGACAAGGGTGGTCTGATACTGATGAGCACATCCACCGATGGCGGATATACCTGGCGAGTAGCTCAAACCACTCTCGATAAAGCACACGGACTTGGGGGACAGCCACTTGTGCAGCCCAACGGTACAGTAATCGTTCCTATCAGCGGTTATGCCACTTCTCGCATGCTCTCTTTCACCTCTACGAATGGCGGCACCAGTTGGAATAGTACGGTAGTGGTTGCTAAGATTACAGGCAGTGTTCTGCCCACTGCCGAAATAGACGCTACTGGCAAAGTGTACCTTGTCTGGGTTGATTGCCAGTTTGAAAAAGGTTGTAACGCAAAAGGTGGAGGCGAAGATGCGCTGCAATACAATGGGAATCAAGGCGAAGACGATCTTGTGATGTCAACTTCGATCGATGGCGTCAAATGGTCGCCTGTGCAGTTGATCCCCATCGATCCGCTCGGAAGCGGCATAGACCACCTGGTTCCCGGCCTTGGTGTTGATAAGCATACCTCTGGCAAGACCGCTCACCTTGCGCTGACCTTCTACTATCATCCAACAACCTGCGCTAGCAATTGTCAGTACTCTGTAGGTTTTGTTTCATCGATTGACGGTGGTGCTCATTGGACACAAAAAATCCGGCTCGCCGGACCCATGTCTTTGTCGTGGCTCCCACAAGGCAGAAATAAAGTCGGTGACTACATCTCCACTTCGTTCTGCGACGGGCTGGCTTTCCCTGTCTTTTCTATTGCCGCCGCGCCAACCGCTGGACATTTCAACGAAGCAATGTATACCATTACCGGGGGATTGAATGTCTAATTTTGCGCTACTTGAACCCTATTTCCCCTGCGGCACCCCTACTGATTCCGCATATGCGCCCAGAACTCCAGCAGGTCGCTCTTCGTGACAATCCCTTCCAATACATCGCCATTCATCACGGCCACTGCAGACTGTCCAGAGCTAAAGAGCGTATAGGCCTCATGCGTGAGAGCATCAGCCTGCAATAGGGTAAACGGCGGACCTTGAAGATCGCCAACAACCATAGACTCCAGCGGCTCACCACTGGCAAGATGGCGCAGCAAGAGATTCTCCGTTAGACTTCCAACCATATGCCCGTTCTCTATCACCGGAGTCTGGCTAATACCATAACGTCGCAATAACTCAACGGCGTCGGCAATTGAATCGGTAGGCACAACGCTGACTACCAGGGGCATTGTGCGCGAGTTGGTACGGCGATAAGTAAGCACATCGCGCAGGGTAGGCTCAACCGTCTCCGCCTGCACCAGCATGTTATTCTCACGCATCCAGGTATCATTGAACTGCTTGCTCAGGTAGCCACGCCCGGTATCAGGAAACAGGACAACTATCACATCGTTAGATGTCAGACGGCGCGCATAGACAAGTGCGGCAGCCATAGCAGTGCCAGACGAACCTCCCACCAGAATGCCTTCTTCACGCGCCAGCCGCCGAGCCCAGTAGAATGAGGTACGATCGTCGATACGAATCACCTCGTCCACCACCGCTGGATCGTAGTTATGCGGGAAAATCTCCATGCCGATACCCTCGATCTTGTAAGGCTTCGGCGTATCACCTGAGTAGACCGAACCTGGAGGATCTGCCCCAATTACCTTTACGTCAGGATTCTGCTCCTTAAGATACCGGGCAGTGCCGGAGATTGTGCCGCCAGTGCCAATTCCCGCCACAAATGCGCTAATACGACCGGCGGTGTCACGCCAGATTTCCGGTCCAGTTGTGGCATAATGCGCTGCCGGATTCGCCGGGTTGGAGTACTGATCTGGACAACAGGCTCCTGGAATCTCTTCAGCAAGCCTGTGAGCGACGTTTTTATAATGTTCAGGTGAATCGTGCATAACACTACTGGGGCAGATGACCACTTCAGCGCCATAGGCCCGCAACAGACTTCGCTTCTCTTCGCTGACCTTATCAGTCATGACAAAGATGCAGTGGTACCCTTTTATCGCCGCTGCAATGGCCAATCCATGTCCCGTATTACCACTGGTAGGCTCTACAATAGTTCCACCAGGACGTAGCAGACCCTGCTTCTCACAATATTCGATCATAGCCGGCCCAATACGATCTTTGACACTCCCCCCCGCATTGAATATCTCCATTTTCGCCAGGATCAAGGGCTGCACATCACTCGCAACCCGGTTGAGACGTATCAGTGGGGTATTCCCTATTGCATCGAGCATTGAGCTATAATAACGTAGCTCTCCCAGAGAAGCTTCTGTGGTCATTTCCATTGCTGAAATTCCCTTGAACATTCTTACACATTTACAAGTACGATCCTGATCTGATCCACAGAAGCAGGGAGATGATCTGCACCAAAGGGCAGTTGTATCTCAACACCCGCGACACCAGCTTGCGCAGCAAGATATGCCTTCGTCAACGTAGGTGTCGCTCCCTTTATCGATTGCTTCCACTGACTCAGCAGTTGAGAGGAAAACGTGTGCATCCAGAGTCCTCGAGCCGAAACACTCAGATAAATGATTCCATAATCACTCTGTTGCACAACCACAGGATTAGCGATACTCAGCGCACCTTTCAAAAGATAATTGCCATCCAATAGTATTGCAGCCTGTTTATTTAACAATTGCGCTGCAACCTGGCGTGCCGTTGCAAGGTTATATACATATCCCATGGCCGATACAATTACTTGCACCTTCACCTCATTCACCTGTGTGCCAGGCACACTATCCGCTACAACCCTCGTGACATAGATAGGCTGTCCAGCCTCAACTTCGTTTGTAGTAAATTGCTTCTGAAGTTGCTGCAATGCCTGGCGCTGAAGTTGAACAACCAGAGCATTTCTCACGTTATCCAGGTCAGCCTGCATCACAACATGCACAACACGTGGGTCTACACCTCCGCTAAAAGGCTGCGGATTACTCACAGTCACATGGTCACCACAACAAGAGCTATTGAGAGCATTCGCGGCGATATTTCCAGTTACGCCAGCGAAAACGGCTACTGCTGAAGCGCTAACCATACCATCCTGTCCTTCATTGCGTGGCGGCACCTTCACTGACTGCGTGAGTTTGACTTCTACCCCCGTAGTTGTGGTAAAAACAATCCCCTGCGGCACGGAATATGTTGATTGCCCGCTATTATCAAAAAGCACCGACCCACTTGCCTGCATACCAGGAATCGATTTGATTCCGGAGGTTGCAATAGAGCGACTGGCCAGAGCATTACCATTGACAGGGCGATCGGGGATAACTCGCGTTGCGAGATTCGGTTGGCTGATCTGCGGTGAAGCAGTCAAAAGATAGGTATCCTGCAGCGTTTTACTTTGTACTGTAACCGAGATGGTAGCAAAGGGTGCAGTGCCAAACACCGGAAATCCCGTAGGGAAGAAGCTGACACCAAATACTCGAGGCATGACGAGCAGAAATAAAAGCGCGAGTGGCCCCAATGTCGCGGCTACTACCGACAGCGTAAAAAGCCTGCGACTCTCGCTCACAGACCGCCTTATTGGTTGCCCAACACGAGGCCGTATATGAAGAGCAAGACGGTGATGTTTCAACCGCTTTGGAGGAGCAGGTTCCCCTGATTCCAGTGATGATAATGGTACCGAGATGTGCCGAACTGGTGGCGGCGTAGCTATAAATTCATCCAATTCTGAAAGATCATGTTCATCTTTGACGGCAGGCACCGGTCCCTCATTAGCCGCCAGAAATGCCTGGCGCATCTCGGCTACGCTGCCAAAGCGACTTTCCGCCCGTTTTGCCATTGCCTTACGCGCCACTTCTCCCAATTCGATGGGGATGGACGCATCACGATCGCAAGGAGACGGAATCGGCGCAAGCAGGTGCATCTTCACGACTTTCACATCGTCAGGGTCATCGTAGGGGAGTTCTCCAACAAGCATTTGGTACAGCAACACACCCAGGGCATAAATATCGGTCGCGGTAGTTACAATACCTCGTGTCTGTTCAGGGGCCATATAGTGTGGCGTTCCCGGTATCTGATCCAGGGGAATAGGTTTACCAGGTTGCTCTACATCTATCTGCTCGGAATAGCGCACTAATCCAAAATCAGCAAGATAGACATACGGAGGACCGCCGCGACGAGCCTCCAGGAGTACATTCGACGACTTGATATCGCGATGGATTAGCCCCTCATCGTGCGCATACTCCACCGCGTCCAGGAGTTGTAAGAAGATTGCGGCAACATCACTGAGGTCGGGCAGGGCACGTCGCAGGTAGCCAGTAAGCGTTCCACCTTCGATAAAAGGCATGACCAGGTATAAAATCCCCTGCTCGTCGCCAAACTCGATCAATGGCAGGATATGAGGGTGATGCAACTGCGCTATAGTACGTGCCTCCCGCGCAAAGCGACGGCGCATCTCGCGGTCGGTGGCATAGCTACCAAGAATGACCTTGATTGCCACTCGCCGGTCAAAGGCTGAGCGCTGCCTTCCTTCATAAACAGCCCCCATGCCTCCAACGCGAATGCGCCGGATGACATCGTAGTTTCCGAGTTGCATACCCTCGAGAGTCAGCATCGCCGGTGCCTTTCCTATCTAGCTACCTCCCAGCCCCTGAGTAGGAGTGGGTGTAGGTCCAGTGGGAACTGCAGTAGGTGCAGTAGGACTGCCTGGCGCGGCTGTCGGTGACCCGGTGGCTCCGGGTACAGGTGCTATTTCAATAGTAATATTCGCAGCAGCCGGTAATTTAGTGCCACTGGATATCACGATCTTGACATCACTGACCCC
>JBKPAZ010000281.1:0-8242 GCA_046726655.1 Chloroflexota bacterium | reverse complement strand
ACTCCCGTTCCCACTACCCTCCATCCAGGCGAAGGTGGCTGCAACGCCGGAGAGCAAAAGCCCCGTCAGCATCGTCACGATGACGAGAGCGCCAAGCAGGATTGTCAAAGTTTTGCCTGAGCTGTTCATACTTGTCCCTCCCTACAACAGCGCCAGCAAACGAGGCGCGACGTCTGCCACCACTCCTACTGCCCCTGTGGCGGCTCCGGATACAGCTCTGGAGGCATCCATCATAGGACGCAGGGCGAAGCGATGCACGATGCTGGGGATACGCAGGACCAGGTAGAGCAGCGCCACACAGACCAGCAGCGTCGCGAGGGTGCCGCCGATTCCAAAGATGTTGGAGGCGCCCAGTGAGGTCACCAGCATCCCGCCCAAGGCCAGCGTCACAACCTGGAAGAACTGCACCAGTACCGTCGTTGCGGTGAGCGAGAGCCACATGCGCCAGTATCCCATGGTCTGCGGGAGAGCGAAGCAGGCCAGTCCCGGCCCAGCGAGCACCAGCAAGACCCACAAAAGCGCCAGGCGTATCGCCATCTGTGCTCCGAGCAGGATCGCCATCACTCCGAGGACGAACATCAGCACCCATACCAGCAGGCCCTCAGCCGCGAGATTGCCCTGGAAGAGCGCAGTGATAATATTGGTGAGCATGGAGGTGCCTGCCAGGTTCAACGCAACCGCATTCAGCGCGTTTACCAGGTCGATGAACAGGCCCAGGAAAAAGAGGCTGAAGTGTGCTGCGCCAAAAGCCAGCAAGAGACGCGGCAGGAACTCCGCCAGTTCCGAGTGGGGCAGGCCCAGGTGGCGACCCACCACGACATTGTAACCGCCTACGACGATCAAACTGGCCAGGGCGAGATCGACTACCGCAAGGAAGCTCTGCCACCAGGTGATCACCGTCGGGCTCTGATACGTATCGGCAGGTGGCGTCTGGGTGAGGATATTCAGCGGGTTGTGCATGATAGCGCCAATCACCGGCTGCAGCGCACCCATGACTTGCTGCGCCATCCACTGGGCGGCATTCTGTAACCAGCAGGTGGCATCAAGTGGGTTGAGACATGATGCTGCTGGAGTGTTCGCGTTTGTCATCCCACCGGAGGTAGCTCCAGCTCCCAGGCCAACCTGAAGCGAGAAACTGTGTCCAGAAACAAGTCCTGTTTGGGCTGCATCTGCTCGCTGTTGTCCTAAAAGGCTCTCTCCAGAACCAGTACCGGGTCCAACAGCGAGCAGATGCAGCCCAAACAGCGTCAGGGCAAGCAGGATACAGATCCGGTAGCACCAAGGGAGACGACGAGGTGATGCATGTCGATTGCGCTTTGGTGCATGTAGATCTTCAGACACGGCACGTTCACCCGAGAAATGCTCTGAGTACATGATTGGCGCCTACTCCTTCCTTCCTGCCTGGAATCGCTTGGTGCATGAGACACACTCAGTGTAGCGGAACCTCAGAGGAGAAAGAGAGACAGGTGTTGCGGATTTTTGAAGAGAAGTGTTGCAGAGAATCAGAAAGAAGAAAGCACAGAAAGATGCATGAGAGAGCCTGAGCACTTACAGAGCAGAGACCAGCGTTTCATCCCGTTCTGTCCTCTCGGACATGACGTTTTCAGCACACTGTGGCAAAACGGGAGCGGCAAGAAGAGGAGCGTGCATCCCAAAAACTACTGAAGCCAAGTACCTGCCCGATATCCTGCCGGTACTCGGCTCCGGTTCACTCCCCCAGATCGTGAAAGTCTAAGAGCCACAGGGAGGAGCGCATCTCCGATAGTAATCCGAACTACGCAACTTTCACGCACGTAGCGAATATACCGAAGCTGGCCTGCAATGCAGCGAGCCTTCAGTGTCAGAGACGGCCCAGTGGCCTTATACTCATAATACCTGGCCTCAATCGGGAAATGGCTCGGCCAAAAATGCGTGCGAAACGAGAGCAATTCATCAAGAACTATCGGTCTCCTCCTGCCACTCGAAACAGTCTCTACACCGGGAACGAGGGAGTGCTGCTGATCTCACCAGCTTCTCGGGGCCCTTTTCCAGCCCTCCCACTACTCGTCTAATAGGAGTGTACTCGCAATGACTCACGAGGGTATCACGCGGCAAAAGTGCAACATCACAGGTGCGTCAAAAAATAGTACACCTCTGGTAGTTTCTGTCCACACTCGCAGATGAGCTTTTTTCTTGCGACACATCCTGCGCTCAACCGCTCATGAGGGATAGCCCATTTGGGACATGCAGGCACCCTTTTGTGGAACATTCCTTTCTGGAATATACTATAAGAAATATTGAGAAGAACACATTGGCCGAACGTATCACCGATTGTATGAATGTCTCTACCGGTAGCAAGCGTCAAACAGACGAATGCACAGTTGCTCACGCAGTTCTATTGACGAAGAGGGAGGTTAGTAGATGTCTCAACAGGATCAATAGCAAGCTCATCCGTCCTATTCCAATATGCCAGGGAGGCAACACTGTTCAAACATGGGAGTGGATGACTCATCTACCTTTGTGCATCCTCTTCATGAGGGATCGTCGCAGTCTTTCTCCCCATATGTCTATTCGCCTGAAACAGCTATGCCACCACCTCCACCAGGCATGTATTCGCCACTGATATTCCAACCGAAAAGAAACACAGGGTATCAGATCGCTTTCGCTGTGCTTACCGTGCTGGTTGTAGCGCTTGGCTCCCTGGAAGTGATTCAATTGGCAGCACATACACCATTTATGACATATCTCTCTGGGTCGGCTGGATCGAAGCTAGCAGGTTTCACATCGGCCCAGCGTTCGATGACACTCAAGACAGTACCTGTGCAGACGCTGACTCCCGGAACGATCAAAAAGAACAGGAGGTTGACCTGCAGCGGCTGCAATGAACCAGTTCTCACTACCATCAACTCCATCACGATTGATACCACGAATCTGAGAACAATCTGGAACATCACATTGAACAACCAGAGCGGAGCACAACAAATCGAATACTTTACGGAGTTCAGTCTTCAAGATCCCTTGGGCAATACCTATGAGGGAACTGGAGAGCTCAATTCCGATTTCTTTTTACGTGCCGGGCAAAGTGCTTTCAAAACCGAGATCTTCTCGTTTCTGCCACGTCCGGGTGTCTCCTACACACTCGTAGCTCGCTTTGGCATTGCTAGCATCACCTATGATCCTCTCCAATTGACGTTCTAGGTGACACGTTGGGTTGGTGACCGAAGTCCTGAACACTCTGCACTTCATTGAACAAGGCAGTGAGGCCCAATGCTCCCTCGATCGGTCGATTTGAGCAAGGCTTTGTGCCCGATACGCAGGTTGGGTGTCTGGGTCACTTCATGCTTCCAGTGCATGGTTGCGGAATGAGCATTCGCTTCTTCTCGGAACCAATCGCTGTGGCGAGCGCGTTTTACGGGACCCCACCCGTCGGCTGTTTCACCCCCTGGCAGAGGATGGGCGATGATGCACCACGATAATCAGGAATGGCGCGGGTGCGCGCGCTTCTCTACCGCTCCCGTCGTTGCCACGTAGCAAAACTCGTCTTGGGCAGGTATACCGTTCACCCGATCGAGTAACCAATCAGCAATGGTCGCTCGCCACGGTGGCCAAAGCACTGGCGCCATCGATTCCGTCAGGGCATGTCGAGCTCCCTGATAGATGACCAGGGTCGAAGGCGCGGGATTGATGCGTGCCAGCTCGTACACCCACTGCACCGGGGACAACTCGTCGGCCTCCCCACTGACCACCAGCCACGGTACGGTCATCCTGCCGATGAGCGGTCTGAGGTCGTATCCCTGCACCATGTGGTCGAACGCAGCCTCGTCGTGGTACAGGCCTGCCATAAACATATGACGTGCTTTGAACGTCGGCGAAGCCTCTTCGAAGATCGTCCTTGCTCCTGGCTCAAAGACGGGAAGCGCACCGGCACAGCCCTTGAAGATCGGCTGTGTCGCCGCAATCTGCACCATCCAGAATGAACCAAAGCTCGTGCCCATGCAGACCAAACGGTCAGTATCCACCTCTGGTCGTGAACGACACCAGGAGACCAATGACTCGCCTGCGTCGATCCAGTTGGTCGCATTGACGTAGAGGCCGTGAATGGGAGACTCGCCCTGTCCGGGTCCATCGAAGGCGAGAACTGCGAAACCGCGGGCCAGGAATGCGTCACCCTCGCGAGCGACCACGATTTCGCGAGGCGCGTCCATGCCGCCACAGGCGACGACCGTCGGCAACGGCCCATCGTCGTACGATGACGGCACGTGGAACCACGCGGGCAACGTCTTGTCACCGAGCGGCAGATCGACTCGTTCCACGCGGTGGGAGGCGTGCCTGGCCCATGCGACATACGCCTGGTTCTTGCGCTCATCCAGGGCCAGCAATTCAGGCGTTGTCTCCCAGAGCGGCCAGACCGCGAGCGACCACAGCAAGGCGGCAGCATGCCAGTGTTCCCCTGCCGTTATGCCACGACCCTCATCTTCTGCCTGCCGAGCCAGTTGCTCGTGACGCACAGCCACCGAGCTTACGGCAGGGACGAAATCGGCAACTTTACGAATGCGCGTGCGCAGCACAGCGATATCACTGGCCGATTGTTCACCCACGACTGGGCCGAGCGTGTACCCCAGCCGCGGCTGATCCCACTCAATGCCGTTACTGCGAATGGTTTCGTCGATCAGCCACCGTTGCTCGCGCCAGCGTCGAGGACCCTGAGCTGGGGCGACGCTCGTCTGGTCTTGATCTGAGTGTAGCATGATGTCTCCTTACAGGGGTCTTCCCACACAGCAAGGGCGCAAGCGTTGTCAAACGGGCACATGCAAGAGACCCGGCTTGACAAGAGGGAGGCTCCCAAGCAGCGTTGTGATACAGACAAAGCTCTTCGTCTCACAAGGAGTTTTCGGCTATGATACCAGCAAGAGTGGCGTTTGTCCATGTCCCGGCTGGCCTGCTTCATGCACTTTTGTGGTGAATCAATGAGAAAATGGACCTGTTTGAAGTTTCATCTGCGCGCCGGAGGAGAAACGAAAGAAGCCTTTCCCTTCGATTTCAATTCACTTCACCACAAACGTGCACGAACCGGTAAAATGGCTACACTCCAACACTCACTCTTCCTGGTTCCCCTCCTGTTTTTCGAATGGAGGCTACACCTATCTCGTTCTCCTGCACACAGGTTGCTCATTGTCATCCACGTGGTGCGTTGTGGCCTCGTCGTCCCTGGGCGATTTCAACGGTGTACCCGTCAGGATCATAGGTGGCAATTGCACGCTCCCACGGCTCATCGTGGGGTGGCTCATGGAAGTGCATGCCCTGTGCTTGCAACTCTTGATACAGGTCGTCAAGGTGATCGGTGCTCAATTCGAGATGCGTGTTTTCACGGGCCTCTTGTGCCCACCCCGACAGGTCCTGCCTGAGCAGTCCAAGCGTCCCCTCGCCAAGACGGAGTAAGGCAAACATGGGACGAGATACCTCGACCTCGAAGCCGAGGCGACGATAGAATTCGATGGAACGTGCCACGTCGCTGACTTGTAAGCTCAATCCCTCAAAGCGAATTGTTTCGGCCATGGTTTGCTCTCTTTCTGTTCAATATATTGCCCGCTCCTTTGGGATTAATGACAGCCTGCAGAGGAGAGGGCCTGGAAAGCTACGCACTGTACTGTTCTCGTCGGGTCGCTGGACGCATCGAATGCTCGATGCTCAAGAGTGGACGTTTTCATGCTCAACGGCAATAGACAGAAAAGAAATTCCCAGTATCTTTGAAAAGGATATAGGTCGCACATGCTCCCTCCTCTCGAAGAGATACGAGTGAGGGTTCCTCTGTGTCTTCATCTTGCTGTGCAAAACCTCCAGTGGCCTCCCCCTCTCCACAGTCTGGACACCTGTTCTATCTCAGGAAAACAACCACCACTGTGCGATGCTTGGCATTATGCACGATGATTGCTCTACTTTATATGCTAGAGGCAGAGTGTGGCTCCCAAAGATGATATTCAATGATGAGTCAGTAAATCGTTCAGGAATATCGTAGTCGCATCAATGCGGCTGATGTAACAGGCAATTTCATGACCCGATGAATAATCTGGAAACCACACAAGGTACTCTAGTAACATGACGAAACGTGTCTAGTATCAAGGACGTGTGCAATAATTACAGCGCAACTCCTCTACTGAAGAGAGGTTTGACGGAGCGATCAAGGAAGATGTAACCAAGCGTCATGGCGCTCAAGAGAATGCCGAAGCTGATTCCCCGGCATGTGCAGGTTTCGATTTTTCGTTATGAGATAGACGATGACAAGCATGCATTTTCGCTGAGCAGTTTGCTAACCGGGGTCAACGACGATTGAAACACTTGAAAACAACCGTGCAGGCCAGTGGCTTTGCTGAACAGATCAGCGTGTTGAAGTGCAATGCCTCTGCGAGCCAGAGAAGAGGATGAAAATGGGCTAGAATAGCAGCGGGAGTGGTGAGTTGAGGTCGGAGTTTTTTGGTGCTGCGAGCCCGATGTTGAAGCTGACCCTCGGGTGCGTCCAGAAGAGAAGAGTGTTGCCGCTTTGCCCCAAAGCAAGCGAGCACGGACAGGAAACGGGTGTACACGTACGCACCCCTCACCGATTCCAGCCATGTCCAGTCTCTTTCAAAAGCAGAAAGGAAGCCAGAAGCGATGCAAGTGCTGTATAAACGTTGTTGTGGGTTGGATGTTCACAAGAAGACGGTCGTTGCCTGTGTGTTGATCACCTCAGCCGATGGCGGAAGTCCACAAGCAGGTGCGCACTGTTGCGACAACGACCGCAGGGCTGCTAGCCACTCTGCAGGTCAGCCATGTGGCCCTTGAGAGTACGGGGATCTATTGGCGACCCGTGTTCAATCTACTAGAAGCAGGGCACATGATCATTTTGGTCAATGCCCAGCACATGAATCGCTACGAGTGGCACTTATGCAGCCACGAGAACGAGGTGGCAAGCTGGTAGCGCAACGAGACCTCCAGCGTACTCCAGCCATGGCAGCGGGGAGAACCAATCGAAGGTGGACCGTGCGGGAAGTGCTCTGTTATTCCCTGCCGCCGGTGCCATGCTTCACAATGTGAGCGTGAATGAGGTGAGAAGACGCGCTTTGAAATGGCTGTAGACGACTGGTGAAGGTGAAAGCAGGTACCGGTGCATGGCATACAGGATGAAGTATCCTACCTGTACAGTCGAATGAGGAGAAAATCGGCCCGAAGTGCGTTCGCAGGGGCTGATCAAATTATCCACCATTTCCAATGGCAGTACTCCTGTTTCAACTACAGTTTGAGTTGGTTGATTATAAAAAACGAAATAAGGCCATTCCTGGCCTTATTTAGATGAACGCATAGGTGTCTACAGATCTATAGGAGCCCGTTGCGGCGCTGTCGGCGGCGGCGTCCTGCTACTGAAACTGGTGTAAGTGGTCGTCCTATCATAGTATCCTCCTTTTTCCTGAACACACGCTCTTATTTTTGCTGCTCAAATTCGTCAACAGCAGCGGATACTTTATCTGGGTGAATTCGACCCTCGGCCAATAGCTCGCCTCCCACATGGAGCAGAGCCTCCTTTAAAGGTATAGCCCAGAGCTGTTCTATCACGAGTATGCCAGCTGATGTATCGTTTGCCATGTTAGCACCCAGTTTTTGCACATCGTCTTCTGTTAAAAGGGGAAGGTCACCTTTGTGCCCTAATAACGTCGCGACTTCTTTGAGATCGTCCTCTTGATCCTCGATTTCCGCCCAATCGACATGACCATCAGCATCTTTGATCACAAGCACCAGATCCACAACACGTATCACACCACTCTGAGTGGCTTTTGCTAGTGCTCTCAACACACTCCCATCAAAATTATTTCCCTTAAAAGATACCGCAATATAATCTATTGGTCCTAGCATACTATCCTCCTTAATTGTAAGGGTTCGAAACTCTTCTAGTTTATATCATACTCTTCAAGTAAAACTATGTCAAGTTCCCCGTATTCCCAGTACTGCACTCTCTGTCTTGGCAAGACCACACACACCTGCTATACTCCTTTGTAGAATAGCGAGGAACCCTTTTTCGTGTCAACATCATCTGGCGAACAGACTAATCGAGTGTCGTGCGTAAGTGATCGAGCGCCGCCTGCATGTACCGGGTATTCCATAGGTAAGCGGTAGTGTATCACTTGGTAGCCAGAAAGTCTCCCCAGGCTTACTACGTTGCAAGATACTCCGTTGTAAGCGGTAGGAGGCAGATGATGACAGAAGGGACACACATATTCCGTGCCATTCCACG
>JBKPAZ010000280.1:0-3793 GCA_046726655.1 Chloroflexota bacterium | reverse complement strand
TTATCTGGCTTATTGCTGGTGCTGTTCTGCTGGCGCGAATTGCTCCAGTTCGCAGTGTTGCCCTTAGTCTCAGGCCTTATCATCGGCGCATTTCCCTTGATAGTCTACAATCTCAATGCAGCGCCAGGACAAAATACCTTGGCAGTGCTTCGATACCTTCATAACAATGGTAGTCTCCAGTTAGCTCAATTGAGTGCGCATAATCCTATCCCGTTTGGACCTCAATTGCGTGGGACGTTGCTCACCGGTTTACCTGCGGCAATTGGAGGTTCGCCTTTCTGCTATGATGCTTATACACATTTCAGGCTCGCCGGGTACCTGGGGGCTGAAAATGTAACGTGCTCGATTGCCCATAGCAACTGGAGCCTCGTTGGCGTGGCCCTTGCCTGGAGCACGGGTTTTATCCTGCTGTGGTCAATCGCAACATTTCTAACGATCAGGCATCTGTGGGAACTGCGCAAAAGAACCCCTGGACAATTGTGGACAACAAGGGAAAAACAAGCTGTTATACGTGACTTTGCTCGGCTTATGCTGTTATGTTCTGCCGCATTGACCTTGTACCTTTTTGTATCAAGTCCCATATCAGCGGCATTCCCATCTACTTCACGTTATTTAATTGGTTTGCTGATCTCCACTCCCGCGCTCATTGCGCCCCTTTGGAGCCTATCACGTGACTATAGCACTACGTCTCAACGCGTACATTCTGAAAATAATGACCTTTCCAGGAACGTACGGTTCCCATTTGCCTTGAATTTTGCGACATTGAAAATAGCCTTGAGACGAGGGGTATTACTGCTTATTGGCATGGCATTACTGGTGGGGTCTATTCATACGTTGTTCGAAATACCTGCTGTGCAGGTTTATAACCATCAACAGGATGCGCTGATTCTTGATCTCTCGCGTTTGAAAATAACCCATTTCTATTCCGACTACTGGACCTGTGATAGTATTGTATTCTTAAGCAAGGAACACCTCATTTGTGGTAGTGTTGACAATGGGTTGCACCCACAGTATAATCGCTATCTACCCTACCTGGCAATCGTCAAAGCCGACCCGAATTCGGCCTACGTGTTCCCCCTTGGTGCAAGTCAGATCGCGTCAATTGCTAAAAAAGCTACACATTCAAGTGGAAAATATCAGCGCTTCGACTTTGATGGTTTTGTCATCTATCTGCCTTTGCAAACGTCTATCGCAATACCTGCTGGCCATAATTAGCCAATCTTTTGTTAAAGAATCGGGTTGTACAGTGGCGATTGTTAGTGTGTAAGACAACCCCTAAATACCATCTGAAACAATTTTTTAAAAGCTGGATCAAGCGGTGAAACTGTCCGATTCAGCGGAGTGACTAGTAAAAGGTCAATCCCTGGTTCTGAATAGAAACGTTCAATGTGATAGGTGACATTTTTGGCATCCAGCGCCTGTAAAATTGTAGGATGGAGATCATCATGCCGCACCAGGAAGAAGATACCAGGGCGGTCTGCGTGTAACGCCGTATTGCTATTGGCTAGTATGCGGCCAGGTAGTTCAGTCACAAGAAGAGCGCCGTTCGTCTTGAACGTAATCGGATCTCCGAGCCATCCAGTTGCCCACGCGTAACGAATGTGTGCGTGCTGCATGTAGTTGATGATGGGATCTTGATCCGTGGGATTTGGAGTAATACAACCAGTTCCCTGAAATGTGTATCTGGGATCGGCCTGAATATATGCGACACCTTGCAAGCAGAAATAGATGGCCATTACAACCAGAAGACCGACTTGAATAGCTGCCAATAGCGTCAATCGCGTGAAGTTCGGCCTTTTAGCGATTTGTGAAATATCCTGTCTCTCTTCTTGTTTCTGCGCCTGTGTCTTCTTTCTGTCCTGTATCATCATCGCAGGGATAGTGAAAGCAGTGGCGATAAAGAATGGTAAGGCGATAACTAAAGGCACCACATAGCGACCGATAAGATCCGATGAGCTACAACCTGAATAAATTGCAGAGATAGCAATAGAGGCAGTACAAAATATGATAGATGCACATGCTATAAAGAGCAATGGGAGAAGAGTCAGTTGCCGAATGCGTGAAAGCAAGGGATGAGGCCACAATACCGAGAGAACAACGCTTGCTAAACATATGGCGAGACAACAGACACTTACGACTAACCCAAATGTCAGAATATGTGGATTAGCCACGGTCACTTCAGGTTGTGAGGGTAATGCTCCACCTAGAGCACGTGGTGCAAGACAGGTAGTATAGACGTTTTGTACCTGTAAGATGGTGTGTAAACGACCATTGGACACCGTCCACCCTTTTTGGAAGAGATAGCGAATATTGGCCCATTGATGATGCACTCCCCAATAAAGACCAGGAGCAAATCCAACAAGGCTTGCCGGAAGAGCTATTACAAAAAGAAGCGCTTCCTTGAGTAGAGCCATTCGTGGCTGAGTGGCAGTTTGCCGGCGTGGTTTTGCAAACTCTGGGATCAAATATCCCCCTATCCAGAGTGCGATGGTCAACAGCGCGTACACCACCAGTGGATCGATCCAGAAACCCAGACCAACAAGAAAACCAATGCCCGCCCAGCGGAGCGCAAGTTCACGAGCAGAAGCGCCAGCGCTCCAGCGTTGTGTCAGACGAAATGCGCAAAACAACAGCCACAGCATGATAGCAAAGGCTTCCACGTACCCACCGGTGGTCCGCATTTCCTCAACGCTATCGTAAAGAGGTGGAAATGCAGCTACAAGCGTGGCAATGACCATAAAGAGAGTCTTCGCGCGAGTGGATAAATGCGCAGCATCGGCAAGAGCTGCAGAAAAACACCAGGTGAGGTAGACAATCACAAGCGAAATGAGGAGAGGTTCAATGCGGATTGCCCACACGGAGGGGCCAGTCAAGAGAAATATACCTGCAATGAAGTACATCTGCAGGCTCCCCATATACGGTTGGCCATAGTAGTAGATGGGATGTTCGCCATGCAGAATATGTTCGGCCTGGAGGCCTACCTCGGCTTCATCACCTGCAATGACACCATTTGTATGGACAATTAACCACACTCGGACAATCACTGCTAGTAGTAAACAGGCCATTAAAGGTGACCATAGAAACCTTAGCCGATGCCAACGCCAGGGGGTTGATACAGGACGAGAAAGACCTTCAAATGCCTTGCTAATTGATTTGGTCGTAATATTGCTCCTGTATACACTCTCAAATATGATGAAATAATGCATGCTTTGTGACAACATAATATCAATAGAAAGGGTTAATTGCAAGTGGCATAGGCCCCTTGGTAAGGCTATTTAAAAGGAGATGCGTTTGCCCTTTTCTCTTATTGAACTTGACGCTCATTACATACTACAGGTACAATAGGCCCGTTAACATCGAGCTCTTAGGAAACTCTTGTATGAAGTACTTGCTAACTGCATTTTTGAGAATGGACGGAAGTATATTTCGAGGTGGGAATGGCTGGCAGCTGGCAAATATCAAACAGAAAGGACATATTATGAAAGATTTCCCGTTATCAGCGAACAATGCGCCGTTTGTTCAACGCCTGAAACAATTAAACGCAGCCTTGTTTTATTTCCTGGATTGGTTTACACCTACGCATCCCTTCATCGCTGAGAAGCGAGCGCGTACTTTCCTTGTTTCATTCACAATCCTCTTCTTCGAATTGTTCTGCATTCGCTGGATTCCATCCTACGTCCGCTACCTGAGTTATTTTAACAACTTTCTCCTGATGGCTTCTTTCCTGGGCATTGGCCTCGGTATGCTTTCAGCGCGCCGCGAGCGTTTCTGGTTTCCCCCGTTCCCGGTACTG
>JBKPAZ010000279.1:0-6274 GCA_046726655.1 Chloroflexota bacterium | reverse complement strand
GTATTGATTGAACTGTACCCAAAGGGAGCTATTTCAGCCGCACTGGATAGGATGACCCTGGAGAGGGGGAGTTCTCATCATCCTATCCTACAGTTTACAGCAATGCTAAAGCTAGCGCAAGTAAAACTAAGTGGAAGCTAGTAATGTGAAATTGGCCCTATTCAGATTAGAAGGAAGAGCAATTCGCAACACGCAAAATGCCCTGGAGATGCATTTTTAATAAGGAGGTCCGAGCATGTCTGATTCCCAAGAGGGGGCATATGATCCGATCATTATGCCACGAGTCTCTAAAATTCGTGAAACGATAAGTATAGTTGCACAATCTGAAAGGATGAGCAGCGTAGCTAACGAAGATGACGATCCGATCAACTTTCCAGGGAATCGAGGGCCAGCCACTTTTCAGCCATCTTTACTGGGCGTAGCTAATGAAGATGACGATCCGACCGACTTTCCCGAGGCTGCTCGGCAATGGGAGAGCATTTAAAGCCATGATTATAGTCTCCAAATGCAGGTAGGGCCGGGTTCAGTATAAGCCGGACAGACCTTGCTTGATGTAGTCGGGTAGATTGTTTTGCTTCAGCAGGCGGTCGAAGAACGTCTCATCGTCTGCAACGCTCAGAGGGTCGAGATCCAATGGTACCAGCACCTGTGATAGCGGAACGCTTGCCACCGCTTTGAGTCGATCCCGGACAGCTTCCAATCCCGCCATCCCCTGGTCGAGAAATGGCCGTAGGGTTATCCCCTCCAAATAGGGCTCATCTAACCTCAGGAACCATTGTGGGGCTTGAGCCTCAGGAAGTGCACGTACAACAAGGTGTTCCAGGTCCCTTGCCAGCTTTGGCAACTGCTGTAGACCGTCTCGCAGACGATCGCTGGTATCACGTAGCGAAAGGTTTTCAATTGCAGGATCGGATGCCTCCCCACCCAGATTCAAACTGCGTGCCGCCTGGCCCACCTGCCAGTTCTCCGTTCCCGGTCCAAAGTGCATCATCAGGTCGGTAGCACCGAAGCGTGGCACCCCATCGATGATAACAAGCGTAATATCCGTTTCACGCGCCTGCAAAAGCGCCGCGTAAGGATCGCTCTTGTCCGAGGTCACAACAAGCAGATCTGCATGCTTGCCTGGTTCAATTGAGCCAAGTACTTTATCCCAGTGGAGAATTTCAGCCGCCGTGCGTGTTGCCATGCTCAACAACTCCCGGTCGGTAAAGAGATTGCCATTTGCTACACTGTGGAGCCGGGCGGCTTTGAGCTCGCCCAGGAGGTTCTTGCTCCCCGAGGGGGACCAATCTGCGCCGATGCCGATGCGGACCCCGTTCTCCCTGGCCGCTTTGATATCCGCCGTTTTGCCATACAGCAGCAGGTTACTAAGCGGTGACCAGACCATTGCCCCGCCATGCCCCTGTAATGTTTGGAAGTCCTGGGGGGTGAGCGCCAGAGAGTGAATACCAGCTAGTGCAGAGGTAATTGCCCAGGTATCGTCGGGTAGGTGCAGCGCTGTGAAGTGCGAGCGTGCTTGCTCGTCGGTCCCTTCACTCAAGTGCAGCAGCAAACAGGTACAGCGTTGCAGGCGTGCGAGAAACTTTGTGCTATCCACCGCCTCCACATCAGCAAGATGCGAGAGGGCTTCTGGCAGATCTGCGTCTTGTGTTTGTTCCACGTTGCGCACGATGCCCCGGTAGTAGCGGGAAATCCCCTGGTTGCTGAAGAGTGCGATGCCCTGAGAGGTGGTGACCCCACTGAATAAGCACTTACATTCGACGTAGCGAACGATAGCTTCGACATAGCCGGGGGTTCGGCCAAGGACCTCCATTGGCCCACTAATCAGCTTGCGATACTCAGGCGTTCCGCTCCACTGACTGCGGTTAGTATAGTGCTTGGGTACTTGCCAAAGCTGTAAGGCATTGTAGCTGAGGTGGTTGTGCAACTCTATGAGCCCAGGGTAGATCGTCCCACCGGTTTGGATAATCGGGACGTGCTCATATCCTGAGGGTGGTGGTGTACCGGTGGGGTTTACTGCCACAATTTTCCCTGCGTCGATGTAGACGCTGCCAGTGTCTAGAATACTAAACGCCGGATCCATGGTCACGACCCGCCCTTCGAGTGCGTACTGCGGAACTCCCGGCGGATCACTTGGATTGGTGAACATAACTTTTTCTCCTACGCTCCTTGGGGAGCAATCCAGATCAATGTGTGACGGTCGTCCTGCGGTGGCCTGCTCACAGAGTTGTTGTGTGGTGGATTGCTTGTACGTCCCCAGGAATCATCGCCAAGCCAGGACGGTACCCCGAACGGGAGGTCGCGCAGCGGGATGCGTGCGTAGTCCGCCTCGGTGAATGTAGCACCGTAGTTGGGTCTTGTGGGGTCCCCATCGGAATCGGGTGTGACGATGGTGCGTAGCTGTGTCACGGCCGCACGCCAGTCGTCGATGAGCTTTTGAGGGTCGCGGCTGCTGGGGTGAGGAATTTTGAATACAGGCACATTCCCCTTTTCGTCCCATTGATCGACAGCCATCTGCGCATTCGTTCCAAAGGCCAGGATTGCTTGCACCCTCGGTCCCAAAGCTAGAGTGTAGAGCTGATTCCGCCAATGCTGTTGATTCGGGTCACTCAAGATTTGAGGGGCTTCCGAGGAGTGACTGGGGAAGAGCGCATAGACGAAGGCGTTGAGGCTAGTGTATGAGCGTGTCAGGCCAATCTTGGTCAGGAAACCTTGAACACGCTGGCCAGCGTCACCTACCAAAGTCCGCAGCGCGACACGCTCTGTCGGCCCCGGATCCGATGCAATACACAGCACGCGAGCATTGTCATCCAGGCGACCACGGTAGAATACTGGTCCCCAGTCGTACCAGAAGTGTTCCTTGTACGGTGCGTAATCGGGGGCTTGTGCGAACAGTTCTGCGAAAGCAGGTGGGGGACCCGGATCGAACTCGATCATCTATGACTCCTTTCGGCGTTTAGAACCGGAGGTTTTGCCCTCCTTTCGTCCCCGTTCAGGGAAACGCTTGAGATTCTTCCGTTCGCTAGTATACCACAACCATTGCTCTTCCAAAAAGCCGCCCTCTAAAGATCATTGCCGAGTCCATGCGTGAGAATATAACCCAGGCTCGTCAACGTGACTTCTTCATTATAGAAGTCGCCATGCTTCTGCGCATGCGAGGAGAAACCATTAGCTGCGTCTATAAGAGACCAGACGTTGTTGTGTTGGGAGGTGCTCAGGTAAGTGAAAGCGTCAAGGCTAATCTTGAAATCAGGCCTATAATTGGTTAAAATTATAATGGCTGGCCTTTGGAGCGTCAACTGCGCTTCTCGACAACTCTCCCAGGAGGTTGCAACAAAGGAATCATCGCTATAGACTGGATGTGACCATGACACTCAACCCCAAGCATCGTAGCAGCATAATCACAGATGGGCGTGACCGAGCAGGCGCACGAGCCATGCTCAAAGGCATCGGCTTTACCGATGAGGACCTGGCTCGCCCGATCATTGGCGTGGCCAATACCTGGACCGAAACAATGCCCTGTAACTACCACCTGCGCCGCCTGGCGGTTAAAGTGAAAGAAGGCATACGCGCGGCTGGCGGAACACCAATGGAGTTCAACACCATAGCCATCAGCGATGGCGTGACGATGGGCACTGAGGGTATGAAAGCCTCTCTGGTGAGCCGTGAAGTTATCGCCGACTCCATCGAGTTAGTCGGTCGGGGTCATATGTTTGATGCCGTGATTGCCCTGGTGGGTTGCGACAAGACCATGCCAGGAGCGGCTATGGCGCTGATCAGGCTGAATGTACCTGGCCTTATCCTGTATGGTGGCTCCATTGCGCCTGGACACTTCAAGGGGAAGGACGTGACGGTTGGTGATGTTTACGAGGCGATCGGGGCGAATGCAGCAGGCAAGATGAGCGATGCCGACCTGCGCGAATTAGAGAACGCAGCCTGTCCCGGAGCTGGCGCATGTGGTGGGCAATTTACCGCGAATACCATGGCAATGGCTCTTGAGTTTATTGGTCTCTCACCTATGGGTACAGCCAGCGTCCCGGCCACTGATCCGCGCAAGGATGAAGTAGCGGTGCGCTGCGGCCAGCTCGTCATGGACATCCTGCGGCGAGGAGTGACGCCTCGTGATATTTTGACCCGCCAGGCTTTTGAAAATGCCATTGCTGGTGTAGCCGCGTCGGGCGGTTCGACCAATGCCGTACTGCACCTGCTGGCAATAGCCCGCGAGGTCGGCGTTCCCCTTACCATCGACGATTTTGATGTAATCAGTAAGCGAACACCGCTGTTAGCAGACCTGAAGCCGAGCGGGCGATATGTCGCAGTCGACCTGGATCAAGCCGGAGGAGTGCCGCTGCTGGTGCAACGGCTCGTCTCTGCTGGACTGGTTGATGGGAAGCAGATGACTCCGAGCGGACGGACTATCGGCGAAGAAGCCAGCACAGCCTTGGAGACACCAGGGCAGGATGTGGTGCGTCCGCTCTCTGACCCAATCAAGCCAAATGGAGGCCTGGTCATCCTCAAAGGGAACATCGCGCCAGAAGGGTGCGTAGTCAAGATCGCCGGTCACGAGCGACTCTATCACCGGGGATCAGCAAGAGTCTTCAACTGTGAGGAAGATGCTATGAGTGCGGTGACGCATGACAAGATCAAGGCTGGTGATGTCGTGGTCATTCGCTACGAAGGCCCGCGAGGTGGACCAGGCATGCGCGAGATGCTGGGAGTCACCGGCGCCATCGTCGGCGCGGGATTAGGCGAGACTGTGGCGCTGCTCACCGACGGGCGTTTTAGTGGGGCAACTCGGGGTTTGATGGTTGGTCATGTCTCGCCCGAAGCAGCGCGCGGTGGCCCGATTGCTGTGTTGCAAGAAGGAGACACGATCGTCTTCGATATTGAGGCACGTCGTCTGGATGTGGAGCTTTCGGATGCTGAGATTGCTGCTCGCCTGTCGAATTGGGCGGAACCCGCTCCACGCTATACTGGCGGAGTCTTCGCAAAGTATGCTGCCCTGGTCTCATCAGCCTCCGAGGGAGCTATTACGCAACCTTTCGGCCTGGTGAAATCATAATGAATATTACTCCCCAATCCAGCATACAATGGTCTCGCCGGTAAGAAAATCTGATTGGGGTCCGGCCAGAAACAGCATGATCTGGGCCATATCCCCAGGCTGTGCCACCTGCTGGAGGCGGGATAGTCCTTCCTGGTCGTCCACAGCGCGTGTAGCCAGGAAGCGGCCTGTGTATGTCGGTGCGGGCGCGATGCAGTTCACGTTTACATCATAAGGCCGGAGTTGCTCAGCCAGGCAGCGCGTGTAATGTGTGATGGCAGTCTTGGCAGCCGCATAGATAATCCCGGTTTGTACAGGTATGTGCCCGGCTATCGATCCCACGTTTATGATCTTCCCAGATCGCCGCTCGCGCATGTGAAGACCCGCATACTTGCAGGTGTACATGGTAGTGAGCAGGTTACGATCAAGCACGGAACGGATGTCGTCTGGATCGATATCCAGCGCATCGTTGGGATCGGGCCTGGGAGTACGAGCGCCGATGTCTCCACCGGCGTTATTGACGAGTATATCAATGTGGTCGAATACTTCCAGGACCTGGCGAATGAGATTTTCAGCCTGCACAGGATCGGTCAGATCAGCGGCAAAAAATGCGGATCTGCGGCCAAGGGCATAAATCTCCTCTGCTACCGCTGGACCTGAAGGAGCTTCTCCGAACTCTGCTGCTGCGCTCTCGTTCACGTCGTGAATGATCACATCGGCACCGGCCCTGGCAAGATGCAAAGCATAATGACGACCCAAGCCCCGACTGGACCCGGTTACCAGCGCTATCCTTCCTGTCAAATCTATGGTTAGCATGGCTGTCAGCTCTCCTTATGTCTGGTAAGATGGGACGTTGGTCAATGCTCGTTGGTTTGCACGAATAGCGGTAGGATGTAAGCCAGGCTGGCGGCCAGTTGCTGATCCTCGTATGCGATGATTGCTTCTACTGGTTCGTTCCGTTCGTAGGGGGTTCGCCAATCTCCTGATGTGCTAGAGTTGTCCTGGACGAAACGTAATACGTGGGCGAGCTGAGCTGCCGAGCGAGGTGGATAATCGGGCCAGTAGTCGTCGGCAAGCACGCGTACATGCCGAGCTTCCAACGCTCCAAGTTCGATCGACATGGTTATTTGAGGACACGCTGCCGATAGGATTCTAAGCAGGGCTGGGAAGTCGACAATCCCGTGTCCGAGTGGGCAGCGCACAAGACGATATCCCTCGATGGTCATAAAGACC
>JBKPAZ010000278.1:0-22474 GCA_046726655.1 Chloroflexota bacterium | reverse complement strand
GTGCTGATCCCGTTCGGCGGAAGCGAACGCTACGATCTCGTGATCGAAGACGCCGATGGACAATTCTGGCGCATTCAATGTAAGACGGGGAGGTATGAAGCAGGTACGGTTGAATTTAACACCGGAAGCACAAACGACTGGTACTATAGAAAGAGGATGAAAGTAAGGGACTATCAGGGACAGATTGACTACTTCGCCGTATACTGCCCTCATCTTGGAACAACCTACCTTGTCCCTGTAGACCATGTGGGTACGTCTCAGGCGCGCTTGCGGGTGGAGCAGCTAAAACACAAGCAAGAGAAGGGCATCATGTGGGCGGCTGACTACGAACTCTAGAGGGGAGGCCCTGCCCATTTGTCTGCTCAAAACTTCTCTATCGCTTCACGAACACGCAATGTGCTTCCTGAATTGATGCCGTAGACAAATGGACTGTCCACGTGGTATAACTACATCAGCTAAACATACCCCTTGCCCTGGAGGAGCCACAGGGTTTTCTCGTAAAAGTAACCTCCACAAAAGCCAATTTGGAAAGGACACATGACCAGAGATTTCAATAACCAACGGCGAGAAGACAGGCGACCGGACTCTCGCCATTCATCCCCACGCAGGTACGGAGAAGAGCGGTCTCCACGCCCTGCCAGACCTCGACTCAATCGCGACACGGTAGATCGCGCATGGGAAAATGGAGCACGCCAGAATCACGCTGATTACCGCACACGCAGCGATACTAACAGTCATCCACCACGTGATAACAGGCGGCACAACCAGTATTCAGATCAATACTCCGCTCAAAATAGTCGCAATAACCGCAAACCTTACGGGAATCGCCAGGCTAACTACCGACCGGGTGAACGTACTCCTCGTAGCAATTCTGGGCCTCGCTCTTTCGAATCGGGCATGCGCCACTTTAATGAGCAGTCTTACAATGAGCACGAACGCCAGGGCTACTCGGCGGACCAACCCAGGCAGGCCGGATATCGTCCAGGTAACCGCGGGAATGCTCAACATCCTAACACACGTTCACAATTTCGCGACCGGGATCAATACAGTGGCTCTCAACGACGCGAATTTGATCGCGACAGCAGACAGCCTCGCAGTTACGATCGCGATAAGCGGCCGTTTCGTAACGGGCCACGACCTGATACACGGAACCCACGTTGGCAGAGTCGCCCAGCAAGTCAACCTGGCAATCGTTCGGGCAGGCCCCAAGCATTTACGCGGCGTGAGGCAGACCAGGAGTTATTCGAAGGCGACTACGAGCATTTTGATGCCAGCAACTCCGCTGAGTCCATCGCGAGTCAAGCCAGCGGTGATGCATATACTCCCAAGCAGGCACAGGCAGAGGAACGCCATGTCACACGCCTTCCCGATGGCCGCGTACTGAAAGGCACGCAGCACGAACAGCGCAAGAACGCCGAATTCTGGGCAGCGATTGCGCAAGAGTCGGATGAGTTGGTTCAGCAGGCTGAGCCATCGACTGCCATAAAAGCGGTCGAGGAAGACTCCGCAGATCTTCCAACTGCTGCAACAGTAGAGAGAAAACCAAAGCCTCGCACTCACACAGCTAGCGCAGCACCACGAGCCAAAAAAACTCCAAAAGCTAAAGCTCGGCAGAGTACACCCAAACCGCGCTCTACTGGTCCTAAACCGTCACAGCGCGGCTATAAGTGGCCAACGCCAGAAGGATAACGATCCCTTCATGTATATAGAGCGCTCGTGATGCATATCAGAACAGTATTAGGAGATATTGCTCCGGAAGAGCTTGGTATCACATTGGGCCATGAGCATCTACTCATCGACCTGCGCGGATTGTGGGACAGCCCTCCCGCTGAACGAGCACACCTGGTCGACCAGGCACCTACCCTGGAAAACCATAGTGAGTTGATGCGCAACCCGTATGATTCCAGGCCTAATCTACTTCTCGATGATCCTGAACTGAGTATTCGCGAACTCATGTATTATAAAGCAGCGGGCGGGCAGGGGCTTATCGACATGACCACAGTTGGGATCAAACCTGATCCCCAAGGGCTATACAGAATTGCTCAGCGCACAGCTCTACACGTTGTAGCAGGCTGCGGTTACTACCGGCAACCGCTCCTGCCAGAGGCATTGCACGCTCTCAGCACGGAGCACATCGCCGATGATCTTTTTCGCTGGCTGGCTGAGGGCATGTATGGTACTACGATACGCGCAGGTTTGATGGGAGAACTGGGCACAAGTTCTCCCATTTTCCCATTTGAGGAACGTCAATTGCGCGCTGCTGCGCGGGTGCAACGCCAGACGGGCGCGAGTATCAATGTACACCCGCTCATTTGGGGACACGAACACCTGCACATTCTGGATATTTTGGAAGAAGAGGGAGCTGACCTTTCACGAGTTGCCATCAGTCACTGCGATGAACTAGTAGAGCCAGCATGGCACGCACGTATTGCCGATCGAGGGGCAGTTCTCTCGTTCGATACTTTTGGCTCGGAAACTTTTTTCGATCGCAGCTGCGAACAGGAGCCTCGCGACACCGACCGTATTGAGTGCGTGCTGCGTTTATTGGAAAAAGGGTATGTTCATCAGATCACACTGGCGCATGACATTTGCACCCGCATGCAGTTCCGTCATTACGGCGGCCGGGGCTGGGATCACCTACTCAGCAATATCGTGCCGCGCTTGCGACACGCTGGAGTCTCTCAGCAAGAACTGGATGCCATGCTTATTGATACACCCAGGCGCCTGCTAACATTCTTGGATTGACATCTATCTATGCTTTACCCAAGCTATCTCAACCTCTATAAGACAGGCGAGTTGGCTGAACGCGCCGCGGCAGCCTGGGAGATTTTGCGCAGTTGCACCATTTGCCCACAGAATTGCCGCTGTAACCGCATTGCCGGGAAAACGGGTGTCTGCAGGTCAGGGACAGAGGCCATCGTCGCATCGTGGAATGTCCATCGCCGGGAGGAACCTCCAATCAGCGGTACACGAGGAGCTGGAAGCATTTTCTTCGGCTATTGCCAGGCGCGTTGTACCTACTGCCAGAACTTTTCGTTGAGCCAGGGTGGGTTGGGACATCGAGTAGGCCCCGAACGCCTGGCGAACATGATGCTCTACTTACAGAAAAAACAGTGTCACAACCTGGACTTAGTGACGCCAACCCACTTTGTGCCGCAGATACTGGCCGCGCTGGTCGTGGCTTGTGACAAAGGATTGCGCCTGCCCATTGTGTACAACTGCGCTGGTTACGAAAACCTGGAGACACTCAAGCTGCTGGATGGAGTCGTCGATATGTATCTGCCCGATGCTAAATACTCCGACAACAAAAACGCGCTGCGCACCTCCAAAATGCCTCATTACGTCGAATCCAATCAAACCACCTTGCGCGAAATGCACCGGCAGGTTGGTCCACTGCAACTAGACGAAGATGGAATCGCACGACGTGGGCTCCTTATTCGCCACCTTGTGATGCCCGAGGATATTTCAGGAACTCGCGAGGTACTGCGCTGGATCGCAGAAGAGTTGGGGCCTGAGACACCTGTCAGTTTGATGGATCAGTATTTTCCCGCATGGAAAGCAGTAAACGACCAGGTGCTGAACCGGCGACTCACCTGGAGTGAGTACCGAGCGGCTATGGATGCATTAGAAGAATTCAATTTGACAGCGGGGTATGTCCAGGAAGACCTGATGGAGCTTGATACTACATCTATTATTTGAGCGTGTTTTATGCATTGCCTCCCATCTAATGGATGAGACGTGCTATAATCTTACCAGGCTATAAAATAAACGAAGCAACAACTTACTTGAGAGGCGGCTTAGGCAACGTGCAAACCGCTTCTCATTTTAGTGATGTGCGATGAGATGCCCGAAATGGAGAGTCTTTATGAATGATACGGCCACGTTGAGCCACCTGTTTTTCAGTATCCAACCTGACCTTGACCAGGTGGACGCCACTTTTCAGGAACGAGCAACCTCTGGACTCGACATCCTCAATTCAGCATCGATGCACGCACTTGGGTCACCGGGTAAACGTCTCAGGACCGCGCTTACTCTGCTTTCAGGTAAACTCAATACCTATCGTTTTGATAAACTGCTGCCCTTGAGTGTAGCTTTCGAGATGGTTCACCTGGCAACGCTCATTCATGATGACATCGTAGACAATGCGTTGACTCGCCGTGGCAATCCGACTGTTAACGCCCTATGGGGGAATAACATCGCTATCCTACTGGGTGATTACTACTTTGCAAAAACGGCCGGGTTAATTGCTGATATCAATGATAATCGCATTGACCATCTCTTTTCCGAGACGGTAGCTACCGTCTGTGAAGGTACCATTATGGAGATGATGACCTCGGGTCGCCTCGATCTCACTATTAAGAGTTACTACGAGAAGATCAGCCATAAGACCGCCTGCCTGATCGCTGCTTGTTGCAAGGGTGGTGCCATCGTCAGCCAGGCATCAGATCAAGAAATTGAGCTTCTGCATACATATGGCATGAACCTTGGAATCGCCTTTCAAATCATCGACGATATCCTGGATTATACTGAAGACCAGGAAACGATTGGGAAACCTGCGGGGAATGACTTGCGACAGGGCATGGTGACATTGCCATTGATCTATGCTTTACAGGAGCAACCCCGCAATGGGTACGACCAGGAAGCACAGAAGCTGCTGAATGGGACAATCCATAGTGAAGACGATATCCGCGCTATCGTCAATTGGGTTGTTACGGGATCTGGAGTCCAGCGTTCACTCGCCGATGCCTGCAACTATGCCGACAAGGCGCGGGAGGCTTTAGCTCACTTCCCCCCTTCAAAAGATCGCCAAGTATTAGATGAGCTCATTGACTTCGTGGTAACTCGTAAACACTAATATGAGGGATGGCCCTCGAGGGCCATCCCTCATGCTCACGCCATCCAGGTTATGCCATCACCTGGCTCAATACGACGATTACAACGAGGCACACCAAAATCAGACTCACCAACATGGCGGCATTCAGGGTATCGTTTCCTTTCTTCATTGGAGGCAAATCCTCTGGATTTGGAAGTAACAATACCCGATCTTCCAGATCATCAGTTGCATTCAATAACAGTGGTAACGCCTGAGCGACATGATCAGGACTGCGCTGCGTCGACGAATCAGTTCGTTGTCCATTTTTGGAAACGAGCGACGGGATGTTATGCTGTAAGACAGCGTTGTCGCCGTTACCAGAAACAAGCGTTCCGCTGACTGAACGCATGGCCAGCAAATCCTGACGAAGCTCAGATGGACGTTGATAGCGCTGATTCGGAACGGTCCGTAGTCCTTTCGACAGAATAGCATCAAAAGCGGAAGAGACATTGGGATTGATGCGCTGAGCTTGAGGAATGCTCCCACTTATACCAGCCGGAACACTGCCAGTTACGGCATGATAAGCGGTGGCAATCAACGAATAGATATCAGTTCGCACATCTACTACCCCGCGAACGAACTCTGGCGCAGTGTAGGGGGAAAGACGAGAACGCTCCATGCCGGCAACATATTGTGTTGCACCACCCGCAAGCACAATTGAGAAGTTGGTAAGAATGTATTGAGAGCCATTACGACTCAGCATGATATGCTCTGGACGTATCAACCCATGCACTAACTGAGGAGATTGTTGTGAAAGAAGCTCCAAAACGTCCGTCATCTGTAGGCAACACTCAATCACCTCTTGCTCTGGCAATGCACGTCCAATATAGCGCATACGAGCCATTAAAGACTCACCCTCAATTGGTTCAGATACAAAGAAGCTTCGTCCCTGATCGCTAAATGCATCCCAAAGAGCGGGAATGTGTGGATGTCTACCAATAGCAGCCAGTGTCATGGTAGCAGTACGCAGAATCGTCTGTGTCATAACCGAGGTATTTTCAGGCAAAACCACCTCGCAGATCATCACCTGTGATCCTGCCCTGTGGGCATCTTTGCCAATCCATACGGCTTCGAAAACGCCAGATAACCAGTCCTGGCGCTCCTGCAATTCTTGCAGTCGATAACGACCTCCACGCAAAAGCACACCCGGTAAGAGTGGCCGGGCGCTCGATGCCATGGTATTGGATCGTAGAGAGGAAAACGTACCAGGCGCCTGTTGAAACGAACTTGCAGGTCGGGACAACTGTTGATTCGACGAATTCCTGGTTAACGGTTCCGAAGGATAGTGACGCATAGGAGGTTGCTGCTGCGTTGGCGTCTGCTGGCGGCGCATATCCTGTTGAGGATAACCTGTCGATCGATTTGCTGGATATGCTGGCGAGGTACCTTGTACGCCACTCTTAAAAGATAAAGAGCCTGCACTGCGCGTTCCTGTTTGTTGCGGACCCTGGGGCATTCCCCTCAATACATTTGTCTCGAAAGCAGGTTTAGGGAAGGTCCCATCAGAAACGTAGGGCGAGTTAGCCGACCTATAGCTTGAGCCTTGCGGAGGAACAGGGGTCATGGGTGCTGGTCGTACGGTAGGCGGAAAACCAGACTGTACTGGGGTCGTTAACCCACCAGACTGCTGCTTTGAATTTGACAAGCCACCTGATTGTTGACTATTCTTCTGAGGTGAATTCGGAAAATTTGGAAAAGATCCAGACTGACCAGCCGTGCGTACTACAAATCCGCAACGAGTGCAAGCGCCTCTCGTTGCATCCCACTCATTACCACAACGCGGACATATCATGATGTACCCCTCTCTGTGCCCCAATGACCAGCACTCACTTCTCGTAGCATTTACTTGTCGCGCCAGAAGTTCCTTGCAACATGACTAATAAGGTCAGTTCGTAAACAAAACCCGAGGTGACAGTTGACCTCGGGATCATGCATTGGTATACCAGGAGCATGTTCTCGCAACTAGTATAGTAGAGTAGAACATGCAAAACTGTCAAGACTCCATACCCAATATTACTACTGGTACGCCTTCCTATCTCTTGAAATTGCGACCAATTGGAGCTAACTTTCCTAAAAATTCCTCTAGGGCTTTTGCAAGCTCATAAAGCTGTGTCGCTTCAACCACAGATACCTCGTGGTTCGCATGGGCAACTTGATAAAGCAATTGTACGGCCGGATGTTTTGTGGCCGCGCTCGTTTCGCTTACTGCAGAGCCAAGCAGTGAAGCACGCATTGCATCTACACTCGCATTTACCTCCTCGAGATGTGCAATGTCTATGAAGCTAGCGGGTTTAGGCTGGTTTTGCCCTCGCCCCCCGCCCTTGCTGGCTTCCCACTGACGGCGGGCTTGTTTTCCGGCAGCACAATAACAGAATTCGGGATGCTCGGAATCCGAGTTTTGTAAACCTGTATCGTCACAGATAGGGCAGATAGGCATTGGTGGCCTCCTCATTCACGGGTCTGGGATGTTTTTCAAAACTACCTGCACTATACCATACCAGCGGTGATTTGTGATACGGAATCCAATTTCCAGGTAATCCAAAAACGAAGCTCAAACGTTTTCCTTAACATAGAATTAAACTTGCCTTGACCAAAGATGCTTACTCTCTAACGTAGATCAGTTTGGTGTTGGAAACGTTTGTAAGAAATGATAGCAAATGGTGCTAAATACTATCAAATATGCTATACTGTTGGCATGAAATTAAGTCAGTATGCCAAAAAACAGGGGATTAGTTACAGCACGGCTTTGCGCTGGTTTCATGATGGAGCGATCAAAGGCTATCAAGCCCCATCGGGAACGATCATCGTGGGTGAAGATGAGAAGTCGAAACCTCAGTCTCAGCGGATAGCTATCTATGCGCGGGTTTCTTCACCAGAACATCGAGAAAACTTAGAGCGGCAAGCGGAGCGCTTAACGCACTATTGTACCGTCAAAGGCTATCAGATAGCGACTGTGGTCAAGGAAATTGCATCAGGCGTCAATGATAGCCGCCCCAAGTTGTTAGCCTTGCTCAAAGATCAGTCCATCACGCTTCTGGTCGTCGAGCGCAAAGATTGCCTCACGCGTTTCGGCTTCCGGTATATTGAGACCCTTTTGGAAGGACAAGGAAGAGGCATCGAAGTTGTCAATGTGGCAGAAAACGGTAATGAAGACCTTTTGCAGGACTTAACAAGTATCGTCTACAGTTTTTGTGCCCGACTCTACGGGCAACAGCGGGCACAACGCAAAACGGAGCGCGTGGTCGATGTTTTGAAACAGGATGATGGCGATGCAGTTGGTTGAGCAACACATCATTGAACGCGGCGATCCTCGCTACGAGAGGATTGATCGAGCCTCTTTTGCCTCAAAGAACTTGTGGAATGCCGCCAACTACCTCGTGCGCCAATCCTTCATCTTCCAGGGCACCTATCTGGACAACGTGAAAGTCTTCCACCACATCAAATCTCATGAATCGTACCAGGGTCTTCCCCGCAAGGTCAGCAATCAAGTGCTTATCCAACTGCATGCGGCATGGAAAGGGTTTTTTGAGGCGATGGATGAGTGGCGCGAGCACCCTGAGAAATTCCTGGGACGCCCGAAATTGCCCAGGTATAAGCACAAAGAACAGGGGCGCAATCTGCTGGTCTACGAGAAAGGAGCCATTTCCAAACGTGCCTTAAAAAAAGGCATGATCTCACTCTCCGGGCTTGGGGATCTGGTGCCGACAAAACAAAGCAGAGCAACGATCGATCAAGTCCGCATTGTGCCTCGATCTACCCACTATATCATTGAAGTAGTATACAGTCGGACCGAAGCCAAAGCTGATCTTGATCCAGCTCTTTTCGCCAGTCTCGACCTGGGGGTCACCAATTTGGCGGCGTTAACATCAAACCAATGCGGCTTTGTGCCACTGCTGGTTAACGGGCGTCCGCTCAAAGCGTGGAACCAGGAGTATAACAAACGGCGTGCGGCTCTGCAAGCCAAGCTTGCCAAAAACAATCGCTTCACCTCCCGCAAGCTAGAGCAGCTCACTGACAAACGGAACCGGCGCATCAAGCACTACCTGCATGTCGCTTCCCACCACATCATTGACCAGCTTGTGCAGCACCGCATCAGCACCCTCATTATCGGGTTAAATCCGCTCTGGAAACAGGAAGTGGAAATGGGCAAACGGAATAATCAATCCTTTGTCCACATTCCTCATGCTCGTTTCATCCGAATGCTGCAATACAAAGCAGCACTCTGTGGTATCGAGGTCAAGATCACCGAGGAAGCTTACACCTCTCGCGCCAGCTTCTTTGATCGTGATGAGATCCCTGTCTATGACCCGGAGCGCACCGAGCCACTCACCTTTAGCGGGAGGAGGATCAGCCGGGGAATGTATCGGGCAGAAGATGGGCGTCTCATCCATGCCGATGTCAACGGCAGTTTTAACATCGCCAGAAAAGTATTCCCGACAGCCTTTGATGGTCTAGGGATAGGGGTCTCCGCAGTCAGACCCAGGCGGCTTGCCGTCTGAATGGATGTGATAGCGTATTTGCTATCATTTTCTGATACTGTAGAATGTGGAAAGACGTTACTGGAGTTCTTTATAAGAAAAGGAGGATCGGCATTTCCCAGTTAGGGAGAATGCCGTGAATGGATATGGCAAACCTCAAGACTCATGTGAACTCGGATGCGCCGTTATCCGTCAGGAATTTCATTGCGAGCCGCTTCTCTCGCCATCCTGAACGCTATATCGAGATATTTGGCATCCTGCGAAAGTATGAGCTACACCACGTTGCAGCCCAATTTTTAAACCATCAGCATGAGGAAGAAGAGGGCTTCTCGCTTGATGGTCATCTCGAGGAGGATGAAGACCATGCTGCCGGACTGGCTAGCGCGCTCGAAGAGCTGGGACCGTGCTTCATCAAATTAGGTCAACTGATGAGCACAAGGCCAGATTTGCTACCAGCAAATTATATTGAAGCCCTCTCTCGCCTCCAGAATACGGTTACACCTGTCCCGAGCGACAAAGTAACTGCGATCGTTGAAAGTGAGCTAGGCGCACCCCTGGCTGAATTATTTGCATCGTTCGATTGTGAACCCCTGGCCACTGCATCGATGGCACAGGTTCACCGAGCCTTTCTGCCCGATGGCAGCGAAGTAGCTGTCAAGGTACAGCGTCCAGGTGTCCGCCAGAGGATCGAGATCGACATAGAGATCCTGAACGAAGTAGCTCGTTTTGCAAACAGATTTACTTCTTTTGGAAAACGCTACGGCTTTCAACAGATCGTACGTGAATTAGAACGCAGTCTGAGCCAGGAACTCGATTTTCGACAAGAGGCTGAAAGTACCCGGCTGATTGGCCAACAAATTGCCGAATTTAAACTCCTCACAACGCCTACGGTTTACAGTGCTTACACTACACGACGGGTGCTTACGCTCAGCTTTGTCCGTGGCAGGCAACTTGCTCAAGTGAGCCGCGAAGAGCTGGATGCGCTGGATGCGCGTGCCATCGCAAAAGAGTTGCTTTCGGCGTATCTAAAACAAATGGTGATAGACGGAGTCTTCCACTGTGACCCCCATCCTGGTAATATCTTCCTCGCCGATGACGGTCGGCTGGCATTGATGGACTTCGGCATGGTTGGGCGATTCGATGCCGATCAGAAAGACAAGATCATCCTGCTCCTGCTGGCTTTCTCTGAACGCCTGGGTGAGCGTGTGGCCGATACATATCTTGAAATGATCGAGATCCCCAAGGATGTAGACCGCCGGGCATTCACTCAAGACGTGTCAGCTCTCGTTAGCCGCTACCACGATATGAGCGGTGGGCGCATGGCTATAGGAACTGCCCTACTTGATTTAACAAAGCTGGCTCAATCTCACAGCACTCCAGTACCGACTGCGATGACATTGCTCGGTAAGGCAATGTTGAACCTCGACGGTACTATCCGCGTACTTTCACCCGAACTCGACCCGGTACAACTGATCCGTGACTATATGTTGAAAGTCATGGAAAAGCGTGTCCTTGGACAGATATCGCCCGGGCGAGTGTTTGCATGGGTGATCGACATGAAGCGCCTGTTTGAGAACACCCCACGCCGGACGGACATGATCCTGGACAAACTGGCGAATGACCAGCTTACCTTGCGACTGGAGGTAGATCACCTGGACGAGGCGGTAAAGAGTATAAACCGGGCGGCAAATCGATTATCACTCAGTATCATCGTGGCATCGTTGATCATTGGCGGTAAGTTAGTAGTAGATACTCTGGGTAAGGCTGAGAAAAGATCAAGCCGAAAGCGCCGCGATTGACGCTTTTACGTAAGCCTTTGCTGTCCACTTAAGTAATCCTTGAGCATTTTTTCGCAATCGAAAGCCATGTGGCCAAAAACCTCTTGTGGTATGCGCCAGCATGGCTCACCTTCACCTGAACCATGCTGCGTTCCACTGATAATGGAGCCTTTATAAGTGATAGCAATTGCCCGAAAACGTGGATCGCGTTTGAGCGATGAATAGACCCCGACCAGGCCGGTAAGGTTAATTTCGTAGCCAGTTTCTTCGCGTACTTCACGCTTCACACATTGCTCTACCGTTTCCTTGTGACGCACTATACCACCAGGGATGGTAAAGCCTAAGCCATCGGAGCGGTCTATGAGCAGGATCTTGCCATCCTGCTCAATAATGGCGCCCGCACCCACCAGCGGAGAAATTTGTCCCAACGTAAAAAGAACAAGCACCCGGTAGATCAAACCCGCCAACAGCCCTTTAATCTTCTCTTTCATGGTCACTTATTCTAGCAGTCGTGTGGTGTGGTTTAGTGCCGCCTGGAGAGCCTTTTTCGCGGCCAGGTTGTCCGCTATTGTTCACCGTTGTAAGCTGTGGGCTGCCGCTTTTGCTGTCAAGTCGGGCATGCCAATGGGGATTCTGGCTGGTGTCGGTTCTATTAGCCAGCAGGTAAGAGCTCTTTGAAGGCTTGTTACTGCTCTCGTTCTCTTTGAGTTTGGTTGACTTCATAGCGAATTTGTTCTGCTCCCCCTTTCACTGATATAAGGTATGCTACTGTATATTACTGTTGGTGTCAAACAACGGAACTACGTTAGATCGTGCTACGCATGGGGGAGGGATAACGATGGGGGAGAGTCGAACTACTCTATGGACCGTTTTAGGGGCACCTTACCCCTCTGGTGATGGGCATGGTGAGCGCAAAAAGGTACAATTTTGTCTAACGATGGCTATCATAGATAGCCATCGTTTACCGGTTAAGCTGTACATGAAGCTGTAGACAGAAAAAGCAGAAGCCTGGTTCAAGTTTTGCATCCAAGAACGGCCGGATGAGAGTCCGGACCATCACTCTCCAATCAGTTTACCGAGGTCAACCAGCTACAAACTCCCCCTATCTTGCCGTCTTTGAGCGTTGAGAGCATTTCGGGTGCGGGACAGTATGCTTCTGTATGGTGGATGGAGAGAAACGAGAAATGCTCTTCTCTCCCGTCCTTGAGAACGCCACTGCTCCCAGAAACTTGAAGAAGTCGAGAGCAAAACCAGCCATCTTGCGAACGGATGCTCTTTGTAGCCAGCACAAGCCCATCTTACGTGAATATTGCGATCACAATCCTGCCCTCTCGCTCACTACCATCGCCGACTCCATCACTAACACAGTCCCCCATCCCATCCCCAAGACCATCACCAGGGTTGTGTCCAACTCCACCACCTACTTCATCTCCGACCCCAACACCAACACCTGAGACAGGGTTAGGATTCGTGCAAAAATAGCTCACAGCGTTGTATTGTGGTGTTGTGAAACCGCAAAACAAAAAGCACTCGTCCGCATAACGAGTGCCCTTGTGTCTCAATGGAGGAGTTACTTCCAATAAAGGCTTCAGTGTAGCAAACAAGAAAGCAGGCGTCAATTACTCGCTTTCTCGCTTCCAATCTGCTGGCTCAGACTGTGGATTAATATTAGGATACAGCTACTTTTATTTGAGCCGCATCAATTTTGCTAAGATTTCGTCCCGGGAGAGGTATGTTTTCCTCTACTTCTTCGTTTTCCTCTTTGCCATAGGAGCCTACTCACTTTCTTCTTCCTGCTCCAGTTCCAGTATAATAACACGATTGACTTTAATGCGTTCAAATGGCACATGAACGTCACATGCAGCAAGTAACGACTGTATTTGCTTGTCAGTAGGTGCAAGGCCCTCACCTTTGACTCGCTCATAAAAGTCCATGGCCGCGACAATGTAGTTAAGCAGCTGCTCTTGCGTTGGTTCTTCCATTTCAAATACCTCCACAGTCCACGCGTACATGTCTAGTTAATCGATCTTCATGCAATCGGAGAATTCCGAGCAATTGTGTTGCAGCCGCGGCATAAAGTTTGATCTCTGTCAGTGGTTGTTCTTTCGTTTCTGTCAAGCTATAACTGATGAGCCAGGTTTCTCCACCTTCGTAGCATTCAATTACTACAGTAGAAGTGATCTGCTGAGAGTCAATCAATGTTGCCATGTGTATACGTCCTTTCATAGTGTGATGCCATCGTTAATCCTCTGCAAATGTCTCTCCCTCGTCCTGGCTAGGCTCTTGCAACAGATTGCGATTCTCTTTGAGGAAGTTCAAGAGGTTGACCGGTGCGTCATCGGTCAACTTGATCTCCTGATGCTTGCCAGTCGCTTTAGAGATCCACAAAACGCCATCTTCATAGATTTCAGCGACTAAGCCGCTCCCTATCTCAACACGTGCTAATAAAGCTGCCATGTTCGTACTCCTTTCATTCAATCAATCTTCACTCACGATACTTTGGTGAGTAGTTACGTTTCATCTTACTCCAAGACCGATTATACAAGTCATCAAAGATATCACTGACAGTTTCGCCCGCAACGTGTAAATGCTCTACGACCTCCTCTAAGCTCAGCCCTCCTCGTTTTACGTGTCCTAACGCCAACTCAATCGCTTTGGGGTTTCCCCCCGTGACTTTTACCAGAGGAAGCAGAGTATCATCACTAGCTGTTTCCAGCGACTGGAGTTCCCAACGCCGACTGTGATTGCGGATGAGTTTTAATGCCTCTGCCACTTGCCGTATCCTCCGGGCAACATCAAACAAGGCTTCGTCACGGTCCGTCCAGCGGACGATGGGTTTGGCGTCTAGAGGGAGCGCTTGGAGTTTGCCAAAGGGGGAATTGTGCCAATCGACAGGACGCAAAATAATAGGAATCATTCTGACTTTACCGCGTTCATATCGCTCCATCGCCCGCTGCATCTCCTGACTGTAGCAGTAATCAGAGGCCATAAACGCCGGGCTGATCAGCAAGAGAACAATATGAGCTGCATTCAAATGAGCCTTGACCTGCTCCTCCCAGTTAGTTCCTGGAGCGATATTGGTATCGCTCCATATGGTAATAAGGCCCGAGTGCTGGAGAGAAAACAGGTGTGCTTTGAGTTCGGACAGAAGTGATTGATCTTTGTGAGCATAGCAGCAGAAAATATTTACTCCTTTTTGCATATGAACCTCTCTGTTGTTTTGTGTGAATCATGACCATCACTTAGGTGAGGCCGAAGTTCATGATGGAATTGCTGCGCTTTGTCTCCTTTAAGTTATAAGCTATGCTACTGTATTGCGATAGTGTTTGTCAATGGAGCTGCTGAGGTAATGTGGTGCGCTATGCGTGGGACGAGAGGTCGGTGAAGACATCAACCATACGACAATTTTCTGTTGACTTTGGCACCGCTTGATGTTATGCTGACTGCGTAGGGCCGTGCATAGGAAGATACATCAAAGAGTACAAGTGATGGATCAGTCAAGATCCTGGCGAGAACTGCTGGGAAGAATCATCGGGGATGCCCACGAACGACAACGAATTGCTACCATGTTGGGCATCAATCCAGCTACTCTAACCAGGTGGGTCGCTAATGAGACAAATCCGCGACCGCAGAATTTACGTGAACTCCTCAGAGCACTACCCAACCAGCGTAACGAGTTGCTCCAGCTCATCCAGCGAGAGTTCCCAGAGTTCGAAGCCGATTCAAGAATACTCGATCAAGAAGATTCGCTAACTACCATTCCTCCAGCATTCTATTCTCGGGTACTCGATGCATTTATAATGACGAGAAGGTCTCAGCGATTCTGGACAGTAAGTAACCTGGTACTAAATCAGGCGCTTGGCCACCTGGATCCCAATGGTTTGGGCATGGCCATTACCGTCGCCCAATGTGTACCTCCATCGCGTAACGGGGTGGTTCGAAGTATGCGCGAGGTAGCAGGGAGCGGAACACCCCCATGGCAATCCACATTAAGGCGAGAGGCACTTTTCCTGGGAATAGAATCCCTTGCAGGCTATGCAGTCACAACAGGCAGAGCTTTCACCGCTGAGAATCGAGCAGACCACTTAGGGTTTTACCCCACACGATGGGAAGAATGGGAAGAATCCGCCGTAGTCGCTCCAATTTGGTTCGAATACCGCATCGCGGGCTGCCTTGTTGCCTCCAGCACGCAGCCCAAATACTTTTTGCCGTATCGCCAGCATCTCGTTGAGCAGTACGCTAAACTAATAGTGCTGGCATTTGAACCAGAGGATTTTTATGCACTACAAGATATTCAGCTCTTGACCATGCCAGATCGTGAAGTGCAGCAGGCAATAGTTTCTGATTTCAGGCAGCGTCTTTCAACCACCTTGCTTGAAGCCGGGCGCAATCGGCAAGCAATTGATATTGAGCAGGCGGAACGTTTGGTCTGGCAACAACTAGAAGAGGAGCTCATTGAACTCCTCGTCCAGAGTGCGAGCGACTAAGATACCGCTCTTTGAGGGGATTTGAGTTATGAAACGCCCTCAAGATTTACTTTGTTATCGACCTGGGAGTAATGCATGTACCGCCTATTGGCAATAGACCTCGATGGAACGCTTCTCACACCACTACCGCACAAACACATTACTCCACGGACTTATAGAGCGCTGCACCAGGCTACTGACGCAGGCATGTTCATTGTGATTGCTACAGGCCAGACTCTATCTGTACTACAAAATGTCTGTGCCGAGCTATCCCTCAACGCACCACAGATCATCGAGAATGGGGCCATCATCGCAGAGATACACAGTGGCACAGTTCTTCATGAGCACCTTATTCCACCAGATCTCATCTTACCCGCACTTGCCGCGCTGCGTGCGTTTGGCTTGCACCGTGCCTACCACACGCTACATCGTGTCTATGTCGATAAAGAGACGCCTCGCGCTCGCAACTGGTATCGCCCACCCGTTTTACCCGTAATTGAAGTTAAAGATGTTGCCAGTCTCTACCCCCTGTCATGTATCAAGGTAGCCGGTATAGGTGAGGAAAGCACGCTGCGCGAAAAGCGACGAGAACTCGAACGTATTTTTGATGGAAAGCTTCATGTCACCCAATCTTCGTTTGACATCGTTGAATTGCTGCATCCTGAAGTCTCAAAGGGCAAGGCCCTCAGTATCATTGCAGCAGACCTGGGCATCAAACCTGAAGAAATTGTTGCCTTTGGCGATAACCATAATGATATCGGCATGCTGCGCCTGGCTGGGCTGGGTGTTGCAATGGGGAATGCGCACGATGAAGTGAAGGCGGCAGCGGATTATCTCACGCTCAGCAACGCCGAGGAGGGCGTTGCTGTCGTGATTGAAGAGATGATATTACCAACACTTAGATAATCTTGAGTTCCGTCCCCACTCGCTCAAAGATATCCAGCGCCCTGGAAAGTTCATCGTTGGTGTGAATGGCAGTGACGATCGTACGGACACGACACTTATCAGCAGGCACAGTGGGAAAGACGATGCCCTGCGCAAATACCCCTTCCTCGAAGAGACGCTTGCTGAAGCGCATCGCCAGTGCGCCTTCGCCGACTATTACTGGAGTGATTGGTGTCTCGCTATTTCCTGTATTGAACCCGAGTTGCTGTAGGCCGCGCTTGAAGAAAGAAGTGTTCTCCCAGAGCCGCTCCACAAGACTGTTGTCTTCCTCCAGAATCTCTAAGGCAGCGATACAGGTCGCTACTACAGATGGCGGGTGTGAGGTGCTGAAAAGCACAGGACGGGCGCGTTGCAACAGAAAGTCGCGCATATCCTGGCTGCATGCAACATATCCACCTAATGCGCCGATACCCTTGGAGAGCGTGCCAATCTGCAACGCTACGCGACCATCAAGCCCGAAATGGCTAACGCTGCCCCGTCCATTTTTGCCCAGCACGCCACTTGAATGGGCATCGTCTACCATCACAAATGCGCCGTATTCTTCCGCGAGAGCGACGATCTCAGGTAGAGGAGCTATATCGCCATCCATACTAAAGACGCCATCGGTGACGACCATTACCTTATTGGCACCCCTGGACTCTTCGAGCACGCGACGCAATCCCGCCATATCTTTGTGTGGGTAAATCTTGCGCGGCGACTTGCACAGGCGAATACCATCGATGATACTGGCATGATTGAGTTCATCGCTGATAATCATATCGCCTTCCTGCATGATGGCGGAAATGACGCCCAGGTTTGTTGCATAGCCTGACTGCATAGTGAGCGATGCCTCAGTGTGTTTGAAACGCGCAAGCTTCGCTTCCAGCTCATTATGCAGTGTCATTGTACCTGCGATGGTACGCACGGAGCCAGAGCCAACACCGTACTGCTCGATGGCCTTGATTGCCGCTTCGCGCAGGCGCGGATGAATGGTTAGCCCCAGATAATTATTTGAGGAAAGCGTGATGACCTCGTGGCCGTCAATGAGTACCGTAGACTTCTGTTCCGTTTCTAACACACGGGGTCTATTGAAGATACCCTTTGCTTGCAGCGCATCTAGCTCGCTCTTCAGATACTCTTGTAGCTTATCCATTTGTTACTCCTTTTGAGGGCGCAATAAATTGGGGACCTACATTAAAATGTCAGCACTATTTTACCGCAATCGCCAGATTTCATGATCTCCATAGCCTCATGAATCTGTTCAAAGGGGAGCGTATGTGTAATCACCTGTTTCAGATCAAGTTGACCCGACTCGAGGATTCTGCGCGTGCGATACCATGTATCAAAGATAAGCCGGCCAGAGATACCCAGCACGGTTGCGCCTTTGAAGATGATGTCGTTCGCGAGATCCAGTTCGACCATACTTGAGGGGATGCCAAGGAGTGAGACTCGACCACCGTTACGCAGCACCTTGAAGCCCTGTCGAATGGCAAGTGGATGACCAGACATCTCCAGCACCACGTCGACGCCCAATCCGTCAGTAACATCGAGAATTTTTTGTACAGGGTCAACTTCACGAGGATTGATTACGTAGTCTGCGCCCATATTTGTCGCCATCTCAAAGCGCTTATGGTTGGGCTCAATCGCGAAAATGGTAGACGCTCCAGAGATGCGGGACAATCCTATCGCCCATAAGCCAATTGGGCCACAGCCAAAGACCGCAACGGTCATGTCGGCAATTTCACCTGCAAATGTCGCGTGTACGGCATTGCCGAATGGCTCTTGAATAGAGGCGACACTATGATCAATTTCTTTGCCTGTCTTCCATGCGACACTCTCGGGGATAGCGATATACTGGGCGAATGCGCCATCTCGATCTACACCCAAAATCTGCACATTCCGGCAAACGTGCGCCTGAGCGGTGCGGCACTGATAACAGTGCCCGCAGGTAATATGCGTTTCGGCTGTGACAAAATCACCGGGGATAAGTTCTTTCACTTCCCTTCCCACTTCCACGATTTCGCCCGCAAACTCGTGACCAAAGATGCGCGGCGTTTTCATACGGTTCTGCGCCCACGCATCCCATTCATAGATATGCAAATCTGTGCCGCAAATGGAAGCTGCTTTTACCTCCACCAGCACATCGCGAGGGCCAATCTTAGGAATATCAACCAGGGCAACCGTTGCTCCAGGCGCCGCCTCGACTTTGAGGGCCGCCTTCATTTTTCCGTTCATTCTATCCTACACCTCCACGGTTAGTTTTTAGTTCGGCGTCTATAAGCATAGCCGCTACCTTAATTATGCGTCTTCCCATCTTTGATTGCAAGCATTACCATAATCCACTAAGCACGACGTCCGAATGGCTGGTGTATATCGAGACATATTTAACCCGGCCCATGGCGGAATGTTGACCAACGAGGAAATCACTCCTTTGTCGCAGTTGTCGCACTTGTTGCGATTGTATCGGTTGTTTTTCTTGACATCCTCCCCACGGCTAAAGGCGGAGCTAAGAAGGTGCTGGTGACCACGAACTACCTGGAGGAGGCAAATGCCCTCTGCGATCGGCTCGCGATCATCGACAAGGGCAAGCTCCTCGCCTTCGACACGCCGGGCATTTGAAAGGAAGCCACGGCGATACGTTCATTGAGAAGCAGACCGAGCGTACACTCTCGCCTGCACTCCTTGAGTCCTTGCAGGCAATTCCAGGCGTGAGCGAGGTGGCCCAGCAGGACAGCCTGCTCCAGGTCAAGGTGGACGGCGAGCAGGTGGCTATCGACGAGGTAGTCAACCTGGTCACGCAGCAGAGCGGCCTCGCATCCATTACCCAGCGAGAGTCGAACCTGGATGAAGTCTTCCTGAGCCTGACGGGAAGGACCTTGCGAGATTGATGGAACATGACAGCACGGTATGGCCATCCATGAGATGGATGAGCCAGGGCTTTAGCCGGGGGATTCCCCTCGTCACCGGGAGGGTTTCCTGTTTCGACGAGGCGTGCCAGGTTTGGCTTTCACCGCCCCTGGACTTACCGCCTCTCCGCAGGCTTCAAATACCGTGAGTCCCACGGCATGTATGTTCTGAGCGGCATTGATATCTCTCTCGTGATGGGTGCCACATGCGGGGCATATGCATTCACGGATAGCTAGCGAAAGTGAGTCGAGGATATGTCCGCAGGCAAGGCACCCCTGATCAAGTCCAGCCTGTCTCAAGCGTAAATACTTCCAGACGTACGGTCGTTCTGGTCAACATGATATAAATTTATGAATGAAGCTGGTGTACGAGAAAGGGACATATGAGCACGTACTATACGGGGAAGCGCGCGCAGCATTACAACACGCGCTGGCATACATTCACTGCGAGGACGCTTGAGGAGACACTGGCGATGATTGATGTTGCTGCACTGCGCAATGTCCCAGAGCGGCTCGGACGCTTACCACGTCTGCTGGATGTCGCCTGTGGCACGGGCATCTTGCTAAAAGAGCTGCTTGAGCGCGTGCCCAATGCAGAGGCATACGGTGTGGATGCGAGCGCGGACATGTTAGCCCAGGCACGAATGGCGTTAAAAGACCAGGCGGGCGTGCAGCTAGAGCAAGTTGAGGTGGGTGCTGGCGAGACAGCGAAGTTGCCATATGCGCGAGAGTCCTTTGATCTCATCACCTTCACAAACGCATTGCACGACATACCAGATCCAGTGGGAACGTTAGCGGGATTGAGACGGCTGCTAGCACAGGAAGGACAGCTGGTCGTAGAGGATTTCGCGCGACGCGAACCACCATTTCCCTGGTTTGTCGTCGAATGGCTGGCGCGGCAGATCGAGGGAACGTATGTGCAAGCATATACGCTTGCTGAAGCGCAATCCCTTTGCCAGCAGGCAGGACTTCATGTTGCCTGTGGGAGATCATTCACCGTAGATTGGTTGTGGCACAACTGGGTGTTGTGCGCATATAGAATATCTTCCGTATCAGGGTAGGGATGCATCAGGAAGAGCATAGTAATAGATAACAACCAGCGTATCCCGTCTTGAGAGCAAGAGAGGGCTCGCACTATGAAAAACAGGAGAGATGTTCTTGAATAATTATACGCAAAAAAGTAAAGGCGACAGCGTCTACCATAAAGGTGTGTTACTTCGCCGCCTTCGATGACAGCGAAAAATCGTTCCGGAGCGGCGCAAGTCCCACAATTATGAGGCACTACGTCGCCACTATCAGAGCAGCAGTGAAAGTTACCTTGTAGAAAGGAGGCACATTCTATGTGTCAAACAAGCACCCATCGACATTCGATCTTCTGTATCCTACCACCGTACATTCTTAACTCGATTGCCCAAAACGGGACAACACAGCAGCGTGCACAAGCACTGCAGACCCTGGGAAGCGATCATACCTTCCGAACCACGCGTGTTACCCATGACCTCCTGACCGCGGTAGGAAGGCGACTTCCTACTGTTGCGCCGGCCGCAGAAGGTCAGCCGCAACGTACCATCTTCACCGCGCACAACACCACTAACTTGCCAGGTGATATAGTACGTACTGAAGGTGCAGGTCCCACAAGTGACCTTGTCATAGACGAGGCCTATAATGGGCTGGGAGATACGTACAACTTCTACTGGCAAGCCTATCAGCGTAACTCGATCGACGATCAGGGGTTGCCACTCAATGCGACAGTTCACTTTGACCAGAACTATGACAACGCGTTCTGGAATGGAGAGCGTATGGTGTTTGGCGACGGTGATGGTGATTTATTCAACCGCTTCACCATCTCGGTTGACGTGATCGGGCATGAGCTGACACATGGAGTCACTGGAGATGAGGCAAAACTCGTCTACTTGAACCAGCCTGGAGCATTGAACGAGTCCATCTCGGATGTATTCGGTTCTCTCGTGAAGCAGTTCGCACTACAACAGACCGCTGATCAGGCTGATTGGCTCATTGGTGCGGGACTCTTTACGGCAAAGGTGCATGGAGTCGCATTGCGCTCGATGAAGGCACCTGGCACGGCGTATGATGATCCAGTGCTGGGGAAAGATCCTCAACCAGCGACCATGCAAAACTATGTCCATACGCCCGATGATAACGGGGGGGTACATATTAATTCTGGAATCCCCAACCATGCCTTTGCGCTTGCCGCCATACAGATTGGTGGAAACGCCTGGGAGAAGGCTGGGCGGATCTGGTACGAAACACTGCGTGATCCACGCCTACGACCAACCGCCAGCTTTCGATCATTCGCTCGACTGACGGTTGCTAACGCCGATCGGCTCTATGGCCATAGCAGTCCTGAACGGCAGGCCGTTCAAGATGCATGGCACGAGGTAGGGATCACAGTTTCCTGATCGAGGAGGTCTTCTATGCGGATACAGTTTAAAATGGAGGGCGGTATCGCCTACTTTCCAGGTCGAAGTTCGCCAATCACGATAGACAGTGATACATTGCCCAAGCAGGAATCCGACGAGATGAAGCGATTGGTCAATGCTACACGCTTTTTCGATCTGCCGGCAACGATGAGTTCACTTTCACCTGGCGCTGCGGATTACCGGCAATACACAATCACTATCGAAGATGACGGAAAGCAGCATACGGTACATTTGACCGATCCCATCGAAGACCCCAATCTTCAGGCCTTACTTACCTACTTGAAGACCCGGAAGCCGACTGCAAGGTAGCTTCCGGGAAGAGCATTCCTGGGTAATACTAGCCTGTCTATCAGTTTCGCTTCATCCGGCAGACTGGATGAGCACGGGGCAGTTGTCAGTTGCCCCTGGTGGGTACTGACCTATACTATGGGTGATACCGACTCACATGAGAGGTAACCCATATCGTGCGTTTCTGTTGCAATAAAAATTTCGTCAGAAGAAGTACGAGGCCTATTCATCTACTCCAGTAAGGAAGAGGCGTCCAACGCCTTGCAGCCTCGTATGCGTCCATACCGGATAAATGCCAGCGTTTCGCTCATCCGTTGAAA
>JBKPAZ010000277.1:0-17342 GCA_046726655.1 Chloroflexota bacterium | reverse complement strand
CGAAAAGATATGGCGTAGTACTGGTCGATCTGTTCAGCCAGGGGAGCCGGTTAACGGCGCATCCGGAGTATATCAGCATCGATGGATTTCATCCCAGTCCCTCGGGATATGTTCAGTTAGCAAACTACTTCTGGCAGGCGATTGCGGGGAAGTGAAACCAGGTATGCGAGTAGACAGGTCGCCCCGTCTACTCCTGAGTATGTTTTATACTGGTCTCGCCTTCAACGATGAAGACAATACGCTCACAGACATTCGTGCAGTGGTCTGCGATACGCTCTAGCTTATGAGCTATCCAGAGCAGATAAGTCGCACGTTGCAAAATGCGAGAATCACTCTGAAGAGCGGGAATAGCACGAGCACCCTCCAACATCGCCATTAAATCATGACGAACCAGGTGGTAACGCACATCTACTACATCATCCTCCTCCCAGATATAGCGCGCTGCTTTGGAATCGCGATTGGCAAAAGCCTCCATTGTCCCTTGCAAGACCCGTCGAGCCTCTCGCCCAAGTTCAAGCATGCCATTTAAGATTGACGCTTCTGTAATCTGACTATCTTCACCTGCGGGAATTAGCTCGATCTTTACTTGGGGCACATTACTACTACGCAGTGGGGCCATACGCAGGAGTATTTGCGCAATGCCAGCAGCGCCATCGCCTGTACGTTCAAGATCGCCCACAATAGATAGTGTGGAGGTCAATAAGCGCAAATCTCGCCCCCCAAGTGGTTGTTGCAGGGTCAACAAACGAATGGCATGTTCTTCAATAGCCGCACGCAGACTATCAACGATCGTATCGGCTTCTATCACCATTCCAGCTTTTGCTAGATCGCCCGTCTCGAGGGCATCAAGAGCCAGTCCCAGTTCCTCATCTACAAGCGAACCCAGGTGTATAATCTGAGTATCCAGTTCATGAAGTTCTTTATCTAATAATGCCCTTGTCACTGTGCAATCCCTCCTTCATTCTTCTGATTCATGGACAAAGCCGTCTCTGTAATATGAGTTTTGCTGCTACTTTCAAGGCGACCTCATTTCTTACCAGCCTATCGCTCTAATTAAAATGTAGCACATTTCTCATAGAAAAGATAGAGTTACATCGCAAATACTCGTTCTATTCCTAAAGGATAAGTCTTGAACCTTTATCTGATTGACAGGCATTCTCTCAAGGTGTTACAGTAGCGTTGTACCTTGAAAGATAAGGCAAACGAGAAAGAACAGGATGATCCATGTCAACAAAACGAATATTGGGTATTTTCGCTCACCCCGATGACGAGGGGATGATGAGCGGCTCATTGTTAGAGTATAGCACATGTGATGTTGAAACAGGCCTGGTATGTGCCACACGCGGTGAGGTTGGCGAAATTGCTGATCCCGCACTGGCAACGCCAGAAAACCTGGGCGAGGTGCGTGAGGGAGAGATGCGCGCCGCCGCTGAAGTATTGGGAGTGCATAATCTGTGGTTCCTGGGCTATCGAGACTCTGGCATGGCTGGCACACCTGAAAACCAGGATCCACGCTCATTTGCTCAGGCCAGTGCAGCCGAGGTGGTGGGAAAACTTGTAGGAATCATTCGCCAATTTCGCCCGCAAGTATTGGTGACATTCGACGAAACTGGGGGCTATGGGCATCCCGATCACATTGCTATCTATCGCCATACCACCAGCGCCTTTTACGCAGCGGCAGACGCCGCGCAATATCCTGAATTTGGACCAGCGCACATGGTCTCGAAACTCTACTATTCCGCTTTTCCACGTAGCTTTGTCCGCCAAATTGGTGAATGGATGCAGTCGCAGAAGTACGAGGGTTCCTTCAGAAATCTTGATCCCGAAAAGCTGGGCATACCCGATGAGCTGATCAGCGTACGGCTCGATGTAGAACGCTGGCTAGAGACCAAAGCCCGTTCCTGGTCTATGCACCGCACGCAGATGAATCCAAACAACCCCATTGTCCAGTTGCCGGAGGAGATACAACGCAAATGGCGCCGCTACGAATACTTTCAACTGGCAGCTTCAAGAGTCGGTTCTGATGTCGAGGGGGAGAATGATTTGTTCGCGAGGGTGTGAATTACACCCCTATGATCAGATCAGTCAATCAGTTGAGAAGATATACACTGCCTCTGTTATAAGATATAATATGAATTAAGAATTCCAAACGAGGTGGAGAGGGCATGAACAAGCGAAAGTTACTGGAAAAAGTCTTAACAGGGCCAAAGAATGTTCATTTCAATGATATGATTTTACTTGTTGAAGCCTTTGGTTTTCGCTTATCCCGAGTTAGAGGTAGCCATTATATATTTGAGCATCCACAGATACCCGAACTTGTCAATCTACAAGAGAAAAACGGGAAGGCTAAACCTTACCAAGTTCGTCAGTTCTTACAGTTGGTTGAACAGTACGATCTTGAATTAGGAGACTAGACATGAAAGACTACCATATTAACATCTTCTACAGCGAAGAGGACGAAGGATATATTGCGGATATCCCCGACTTGAAGTATTGCTCTGCCTTCGGTGATACTCCTGAGGAGGCTCTTAGAGAGGTCCTGATTGCTAAAGAAGCCTGGCTTGAGGCTGCACAAGCTGAAAGCAAACCTATCCCCTTGCCCAGATACAAGCCAGTCATTTACCAGGCTGCATCCTGACCGAACTCACCCAAAATGCAGCCTGGTTCCAACGCTCGTCTGCACATATGCGCCCGGCAACTTGCGGGCGAGTTCGTGGGTTGCCTTCCAGCCTGTACAGTGGAATTACCGACCAGGATTGTGACATCGGCAATGTCGACTGGTAAGAGGGTGACACGTTCGCTCATCTAGCCTTCTTTTCGCTTCCATCTACCTCAATGAGATACTCTTGAGCTTCTTCCAGGGTTTGCGCAGTACCCATTTTGACAATTAAGCGCTCTAGCACCTCTGGATCACTAGTGATAGTTGCCAGGCCTTTCGTTAAATGTAGTAACTTGGGGAAGCGCACTTGAACGATCTCCAAGAGCGTCTGGCGCTGTCGTTCAAGAGTTTGCTGGCGCTCCTCCTCGCGGCCCAGCTCACGACCCTCTTTCAAGAATCTTTGATATGCAGGGGTATCTCGTAACGGATCTTTCAACATAGCAAATGTCCTTTCAATCCATTCCTGGTCGGCCTCATTCTTGAATACTAGTGACTCTATCTCCTCCCAAGCCTCGCCATTACTGCACCTTTGACTAATCCCACCTCTTCGATTCGCAACAATTGCACGCCGCCAAGATACACTACCACTGCCAGACCACCTGCTAGAGCTACCGTCAGCAACTGTCCCAACAATCGATCAAGCGAGAACAATCCAAAATGCGCGAGTATTATCTGCGCGCCCCAGGCTACGGCCACCATCGCAGAAGTTGCCACAAGTATCTTAAGCACTGTAGGGATGATCTCCCGTATGCGCAGGTGTCCTATGGCCATTCTTAACAACACTAACAGAATGATAGCATGCAGCGAGTTCTGCACAGTATTGGCAAAAGCAAGCGCAGGCATGCCGATTGTACTCCAGAAAGGTAGCGCCACGGCCAGATACCCGAGGATGCTTACCATACCTACTACAACAGGTATGATTGTGTTTTTGCGCGCATAGAAAGCGGCGATCAAAAGTTGATCCATGGCTACAAAAGGAAGCTGGTAGGCGTAGTTTTGCAGGGCAATCGCTGTACGTGCGGCATCCTCGTGCGAGTAATGGTGGTGCTGGAAGAGCAGATCAACAATCGGCTCTCGCAGGACAATCAGGCCTGCAGCAGCCGGAATCATTAACAACAGGGCTATGCGGAAGCCAAGCAAGAGTGTCTCTTTGAAACGCTCGGTATCGCCAGCCCTAACATGTGCCGCAAGCGTTGGCAGCACGGCAAATGAGAGCGCAGCAGCAACCAGGCCCACCGGGAACTGTATCAATGTCGTTGCTGAGCGCATAGCGGTATAGTTCGCTGCGCCACCTCCCGGCGTTTTTGATGCGAGGCGCTGATCAAGAAAGATAAGACCCATACTTATCAGGAAACTCAGCGCCACCGGTATATAGAGCTTTACGATACGCCGTAACGCTGGATGCTTCAGGTTCAATACCAACAGGTATCGTAGACGATGGTTGCGCATCCCTGGAATGAGTAAGGCAATCTCTCCAGCAGCGCCCAACAGGACGCCGAAAGCAAGTCCAAGATGGCCGAGGTAGCGTTCACCAAGCAAACCGCCAATGATCGCGCCAATGATGATACCAACATGATAAGAAACGGTAGCGAAGGCGGGCCAGCCGAATTCTTTGAGGGCATATAATGCTGCCAATAAGACGGCAAAGGGACCCAGCGCGAGAAGTGAAAAGAAGATGATTCGCGAAAATTGCAGCGTGAGTTGTTTCTGCGCATCCGTGTACCCTGGTACGAGGAAGTCTTGAACGAACCAGGGTGAGACGAAGAGGAAAATGATTGCTGCAACGAACATGATCATGATTACGAGATTTACTATCGTAAATACGAGACGTCGCAGTTCTTCGCGCTTTTCAGGTGCAGAGTAGTCATTGAAGGTGGGAATCAATGCGCCGGGTACAGAACCATTCACCAGGAAGTCATTGAAGGTTTGAGCAGGTAAAAGTGCTGAGTTGAATGGGCCAGCAATATTGAAGCCCAGTGATGTTACCACGATTTGCCGCACCATACCCATTATGCTGCTGCCAAGGTTGCCAAGCATGACCAGGGTAGCAGATTTGGCGATGTGTCGCCGCTCGCGTGAAAGCGATTGTTCCGCCGATTCCTCTACGATTAACTCAGCGGGAACGTCCTGTTCTACTACCCCTGCGATTGCCAGGGGCAGCGATTCGACACCTTGCGTTGATTCCGTGGATTCAGGCTGATTTTCTATCGACTCTTTTGGCACTAAAGATAAGCTCCAAATGGGATGGATTGTTTATTATACAGGTTTATATGCAGTTAAACGATTGAGCATGATAAAAGAGCACATCAAGGCAATCGTTTGATTGCTTCTATCAAGTCGGTTGTTGAGTGGTGCGGCAGATAGGGCACCAGGCGCACAATCCCCCCGTATTCTTGCACTACCTTTGCTTCAGGCAAACGGCTCGAATCCGGTGTGTTTCCCTCCAAACCTGCATAATCACCGCCCTTGACGTAAATCGCTGGTTGCAATACTGCCACCAGCGGGCCAGCGGTTGGTTCATGAAATACCGTTACATAATCAATACATACCAGGGCGGCTAGTATTTCGGCTCGTTCATGTTCAGGAACTAATGGCCTTCCCTGCCCTTTCAACAGTTGCACGCCGTCATCACCGTTAAGACCCAGGATCAAGAAATCTCCTAACGCTCGCGCCTCCTGTAAATAACGCACGTGCCCCAGGTGTAGCAGGTCAAAGCAGCCATTTGTGAAGACGCCGCGCTCTCCTGCTGCCTGCCGGCGCCGCACTTCGAAGGCCAGTTCCTCTCGACTCAATATTTTAGAGTTGGTGTCGTAAGGTTTCCTGCTCATATAATTGCGTTCATTAATTCCTCTGGCGTGTTGCTGGCGCAACCCAGACGGCGTACAACGAGTGCAGCCGCCGCGTTCGCAAGGTAGGCAGCTTCTGCGAAACTTGCGCCAGTCGTCAGAGCCAGTGTAAAGGTTGCTGCCACAGTGTCACCCGCGCCATTGGTATCAACGACTTCAATGCCATGATCCAGGCGATGTATGGGAAGGTGCAACGCTGGTTTACCTACCTCGAACAGGCTCATACCCTCCCCACCACGAGTAATGAGAACGCTTTTAGTATGGCTACCCTCGAGGAGCCGTCGCCCTGCTTCGTCAAGCTCAGCCTGTGAGGTTATCGTCATTCCCAGCGTGAGTTCTGCTTCCGGTTGATTCGGCGTGAGTGCCGTGACGCCCTGAAAACGAAAGAGTGAACCATGCGAATCCACTACAACCACCTTATTCAGCTCTTGTGCCATAGGAAGACAGGTTTCAATAATTTCGGGGCTGATGACACCGTTCTCATAATCTGAAAGGACAATCGCGTCGATCGAGGGCAATAGACGCTGAATATAGTCCCGGATGTACCCTTTGCCCGGTTGACCAACTTCTGAGGTATCAACGCGATCAATACGCACGATATGCTGTTGCACAATCTGAGGACTTCCGGCTAGAATGCGCGTTTTTGTGGAGGTGGGGCGCTGCGTATCTGTTACAAGTCCCTCCTGGTGCATCTGTAGATCAGCGATGGCACGACGCAAACGCTGGCCTGGCAAGTCGTCGCCGACAACACCCGCTAGAAAAACCTCTGCGCCAAGGGTGCGGGCATTGACAGCGACATTGGCTGCGCCGCCAGGAACGGTACGCTCCTCGTTCAGTTCCAGGATCAAAACGGGCGCTTCACGAGCGATACGTGTTGGTCTACCGATCAGATATTCATCTGCAACCATATCCCCAATCACCAGCACACGTTTACTTGCAAAGCTAGATACTAGCGAATGCAAGCGCGAATTGGCTATATGAAAGTCATGGACCATACTTTTTACGCCCCTTCAATAAAACCTGGAACATAAAGCGAGGGATCGCTAGCATTCGTTTCCAGCGCCAGGGTTCGCGATAGAGGCGGTAGAGCCACTCTAGTCCTATGCGTTGCATTGCTCGCGGCGCACGACGTTGACGGCCCGCTAGAAAATCGTATGCTCCCCCAACACCCATAGCTACTGCTGCGGGCAGACGTGAGAGATTGCGATGTATCCAGAGTTCCTGCGCAGGAGCTCCGTAGGCCACACAGAGTACATCAGCATTGGCTGTTCGAACACGCTCAATAATAGCATCTTCTTCGGCGGGAGCAGGTGAGCCGGCAAAGATACCAGCTATTTGCAGCCCAGGCGCGAGTACCTGTAAGCGTACTCCGGCTTGTTCAGCTACTCCGGGCGCTGCGCCAAGCAAGTAGAGACGATAGCCCTTTTCCGCACAACGTTTAGCTAATGCTACTAACGTATCGGTGCCGGTAATGCGTTCGGGTGTGGGAAAGCCCACAAAACGCGTTGCCCAGACGACGCCGATGCCATCGGCAACGACGAGTGCAGCGCTATTGATAGCTTGACAAAAGTCTCTATCCTGCTGGGCTGCCATCACAAATTCGGTATTGACGGTGATGATTTGCTGACAAGACAACGCATTATCACTGGCACGACGCAAGGCGATCATCTGCTCGATCATATCAAGCGCCTGCTGTTGGGAAAGCCGGTCTACCCGCACGCCAAGGATATAGGCCGGCGCAGGAGGGCTATGCTGAGGCATATGTTCTAACTGTAACGACATCCTTACTTTTCTACCAATTGATTATTTCGACTTCTGTATTGGTCACGATAATATCCGGGCGTGTCTCTTCGATATAACGCCGAACGCGCCCCAGTATTTCGTCAATATGCTGACTACTATTGCTAACGCAACTCACGCCAAGTTTAGCGATTTGCCAGCGGTCTTGTTCATCGACTTCTGCAATCGCTACCTCAAACTGCTGGCGTACTCGTGCCATGACAGATTTAATTACCTGGCGTTTATCTTTTAATGAGTGACACGCAGGTAGGTGCAGTGTGATCTGGCTCACTCCAACTATCATGACGCTAGTATAGCATAGTTCGGCATGGCTGACACAAGACTATTACTATACACTGGTGGCTCAAGAGTTGCTCGTTCATACCAATAAAATCTTTTGGTTGCAGCGTCAGATTCGACGCTCTCTAGCCAATTCTGGTAAAATGTGTGAGTACAATAGTGAAAACAAAGGAGATTATTTCCATGACCGAAACGACTACTTCGAGCGGAGGGCGCCCCAGCTTACCCATGCAAGGCGTACCGCAGCCGAGCCGAGATGAAGTGCTGAATCTGCCTCGTGTGCATTTCTCTTCGCACCCGGTAATGGCTCATAAAATGACGGCGCTACGCGATAAAAACACGCAACCACCAGAGTTTTATCGCCTCGTGAAGGAGATCGGTGCATTGCTGGCCTATGAAGCGACGGCCACCCTGGCGCTTGAGACTGTCCCAATAGAGACACCTATGGGGGCGATGAAAGGCGAACGCCTGGCTGGGGGTATCGGGGTGACGCCAATTTTACGCGCTGGCCTTGGCCTGGCGGAGGGATTTCGCGAGGTTATCCCCGATGCGCAAATCTGGCACCTGGGTCTGCGCCGTGACGAGCAAACATTGCAGGCGATTGCGTATTACAATCAACTTCCTCACCGTGTAGACTTGCAGGTATGCTACGCTGTTGACCCTATGCTCGCCACTGGCGGCTCAGCCATTGACGCGATCAACGTACTCAAGAGACGAGATATTCCCCGTCTCTGCTACGTAGGCATTATAGCGGCCCCCTACGGTTTGCTCAAGCTATCTCAGACCCATCCCGACGTCGAAATTTACATCGCCGCGCTCGACGAGAGTCTGAATGACGTTGGCTATATTCTACCAGGGCTAGGTGATGCCGGAGATCGGCAGTTTGGCACATTTTAAACCGGCCCTGCAAAGGTAAGAAGGTTGCTGATGACAGGTCCATTCCCTCCAGGTAAACAAGGAGACGACGAGGAAATACCCGACAGTCTAGATGAAGGACAAGAACTCCTTGCAGGAGATCGAGTCGCAGCGGAAGAGCAACCCCCACCAGCACCATCTGCCGAAGCTCAACTTCCGCCAGAGGCGCAGGGAGAAACAAACGGCGGACCGCTTGGTTGCTGCCTGGGGGTGACTATCGGCCTACTACTCGGTTTAATCGTGGCCATCTTGAGCCGCTTTTATGCTGATCCTCTTGCGCACGTGTTTCATAGCAACCTCTCTCTCGCTGTTCGCATTGGCATGTCCATTCTCGCAATTGCAGGCGCGGTGGTCTTTGGCTATCTTGGATGGAAAATCGGCAAACGCTTGTACCGGGAATACGAATTAAGCCCGAGGCAGCAGCGAAAGCTAGCACATCTGCAACAGAGGCAACTTCAGCGCCAGGCACGCAGACACTAGATCTATCAGATGGGATGGTAGGTAAATCGGACAAAAACTGTACTGAGAGTCCAAACCGCCCGTTACTAATTACAGGATCATGAGTTCATTGGGCAATGACACGCACAACAAAGTCAAAAGAAGCCTGAAGCCTATGGACAGTCAAGTAGAATAGTGAGTAAGTCACATCAAATCTGAGAGAGGTCGTATATGCGAGTCGTTATTTTCTGTGATATGGAAGGTGTCTCTTGCATCGAGCATTGGGATCAGGTTTCGGCTGGTACAGCTTTTTACGAAGAGTGTAGAAAACTTTATACAGATGAGGTGAATGCTGCTGTGCGCGGCGCTCGTGCTGCAGGCGCAAGGGAGATCTTCGTAGTCGATTGTCACGGAGCCGGTGGAGCATACAACTTCAAAAGCTTCAATCCCGAACGCCTTGAGTCCGGGGCACAATACGTCTTCGGTTATCCCTGGGCGCGTTATATTGCTCCGTTTGAGCAGGGCTGCGACGCTATTTTATTCGTTGGAGCCCATGCAATGGCCGGTACACCCGACGGCGTACTATGTCATACAGTTTCTTCAGAGGCATGGTACAACGCCAGGATCAATGATACGCTGGTGGGTGAAAGCGGCATCCTCGCAGCAATTGCTGGCTGTTGGGATGTTCCGGCCATCTTCGTCTCAGGCGACGAGGCAACCTGTCGCGAAGTAACAACGCTCTTGGGAGAAGATGTTGTTACCGCTCCTGTTAAGACCGGCCTGGGCCGCTTCTCTTCTCTCAACATGGCTCCCAAAGACGCCTGTTCGTTGATCGAGATGCGTGTGGCGCAGGCAATCAGTATGAAGCACTGGCCCAAGCCACTGAAATTTGCCACGCCGGTTACGTTTAAGGTGGAACTTGCATCACCTGATCGAGTCAATGATTTCGTAGGACGTAGCGGGGTGAAGATCGAGGGGCCACGTACGGTTTCGTCAACAGGTGATAATTTCTGGCAGGCATGGGACCAGTTCTGGTATAGGAACTAATTTCTCTCTGCAACGCGGAATACCGACATGCGCGAACGGAGAGAATTCGTTAATTCGACAAGATGGGCCAGCGATTGATTCAATTTACCCGATTGCCCTGCAATCTCACCGGTCATGCGAGAAATTTCGTCAACAGCATGGACTACCAGTCGCGAACTTTGGGATTGGCTTTCTGCGGCAGTACAGATATTCTGCACCAGGTCAGCCATCTGTTCTGTGACAATGCTAATCGCCTCCAGGGCAACGCCGGTCTGGGTAACTAACTCGGTTTGGATCACCACCTGCTGAATATTCTGTTCAACGCTCTGCGAAACAGCCGCGGTCTCGCTTTGAATAGCCCGGAGACGCGCCGCGACTTTACGTGTTGCTTCTGCGCTATGCACGGCCAGCGTGCGGATTTCCTGGGCAATCGCTGCGAAACCTTGACCCTGCTCACCTGCTCGCACAGCTTCGATCGCCGCATTGAGCGCCAGCAGATTCATACGTGTGGTCAGATCAGTTATTTCCATGACAGTATCATTTATTTCCTGGCCACTCTCCCCCAGGCGTTTCATAATACGGGCCGATTGCATCGTAGTTTCCCGCACCTGGCGCATCCCATCGGCAGCGCGAACCACCTTATTCTGTCCTTCAGTGGTCACATCAGAGGCATCCCTGGCAACAAAAGAGACCGTAGCAGCATGCTCCGTTACACTTTTCAACGTATCTGCCATTTCATCGACTATATGCGAGATATGCTCTACCTGGCGTTCCTGCTGAGCGGTATCGCGAACCAGGACTTCTGAACTCCGCTGCACATCCTGGGCATGTTCGTCGACTGCCCGGGTCACCATCTGAACACTACCCAGAATCTCGCTGATCTCCCCGATCATGATGTTCATAGCTTCGACTACAGGCTGCAGCTTCTCATGCGTGGGCTGTACGCGCACACGCAAATCGCCACGCTGGACCTGCTCCAGGTCGTGACGCAGCAAGACAATCGCTCCCTCCAGGGCCACACGCTCTGCTTCACGTTCCTGGAAGATTCGAGCGCTATCGATAGCAATAGCAGCCTGGTTCGCAAAAAGCTCGACCATTTCCATGCTTTCGACTGTGGGTATTCTGCCATCCTCTGGATCATCTAAAGAAAGAACTCCCAGGAGTTTCTTTTGACGCGGGCTGAATAAGGGCACAATCAACAAATCTTCAGGATGCCATCCACCCGGTTCGTAATCATCTACCGATTTCTCTACACTGACTGCCACATCTGCATACATTTCTGCATACTGATGCGGAATAAAATAGCTCTGGCTGATACGGAAATCCGGACGCATCAACCTATGCATCTGCTCCACAGTCAGAGGGTTTTCCCTTATCAAACGGTCCCCCTCTTCTGATCCTCCTGCAAAAGCCACTGGCGATGTCTTATCACTACTATCTTCGATGAGGTTGATAACCGCCATACGAAAACCTGTGCAAGTACTAATTGAAGCAACGATCTGCTGGAGTACTTCATTGAATCCCAATTCCGCGCGTAGGATATTACCAAGTCGTATCAATTCTTTGATCTGTTGTGCGCGCTGGACTAACTCCGTTCCCCTGAGAAGGGGTACCATTGGAGATGCTAGCGCATCGTTATCCTCTGTCGAGGAATAAGATGGCAGAGTAGGAGCAGCATGTTCCCTCTCCCATTGCGCTTGCTCTGTAGGTGAGCGAAAACGTATGCGCACGGGTACAAATAAGTTCTGCTGCTTCTTTTCCGACATAGTTTGCCTCTTTTTCCTTTTTTCCATGCGATTGCCACTTGAGGCAGAATAGCACATCGAGTCCTTGTCTACAAGGTTGGTAGGAGAAAAAGGGATGAAGTCTGATGGCCTGCTCTTATCCGATTACATAGCAGAATTCGAAATCTTGATTTCTAGCAAAAACTCATGTAATCTTAATAGGTGTTTGGAAGCCCAGTATTTCACCCAAACTCACCTCTTTAACCCACCCGTTTTATCCCGAGGCTATATGGATTGTAGGACAGACCCTCTTGCAAAAGATCGCAGGTGTTGAACCCTGCACAGAAAGGATGGTCACACATGGCTGGATCGTCGTTTTCACGATTATATAGCCGGTTGACTGAATCAATCGATCAATCGGTCGGATGGCATAAACTCCCTCTTCCTCTAGGGCTCTTGATTTTGATTGGATTGCGTTTCAGATTAAGGGCGAAGAACCTGTACGATACCTATAACAGGTTGAGAGAGACACGCGTACCAGGCAAAGAGGGCGAGCGTTATCTCACTGCGCGCACGGCTGACGGAAGCTTTAACGACCTGGATAATCCCAAAATGGGCAGCGCAAGGTCACGATTTGGTCGGAACGTCCCGCTGGAAGATGCGTATCCCGATGACTCAATGGTCCTCACGCCAAATCCCCGCACAGTCAGCCAGGAGTTACTGACCCGTGATACCTTCCAACCCGTCAGTATACTCAACCTGCTAGCGGCAGCATGGGTCCAGTTTATGGTCCACGACTGGTTTAGCCATGGGAAAAACCAGAAAGAGAACCCCTGGGAAGTACCACTACAAGAGGATGATCCCTGGTACGAACATCCAATGCGGATTCTACGCACACATAGGGATCCCACGCGCTCGCCAGATTCCGATGGTTTACCTCCCACTTATCTTAACGTCGCTACTCACTGGTGGGATGGATCACAGATTTACGGGAGTGATGAAGAAACCCAGGCCATGGTGCGATCTGGGAAAGACGGAAAGCTGAACATTGGCCCCGATGGCTTGCTTCCTTTCGATCATCAAACCGGGGTCGAGATAACTGGCGTCAACAAAAACTGGTGGGTCGGCTTAAGTATGATGAACACGCTTTTCACACGAGAGCACAACGCGATCTGTGACCGCTTGCGTGCTGAATATCCATCCTGGTCCGACGACGACCTGTTTGACCATGCCCGGCTCGTCAACACAGCTCTCATGGCGAAGATCCATACAATCGATTGGACTCCTGCCATCCTTAGCCATCCCACCTTACAGGTTGGTATGAATGGCAACTGGTGGGGACTGGCGGGAGAGTGGATTTATAGACACGTTGGGCGCATCAGTAAGAGCGAGATCATCAGCGGAATCCCAGGGTCTCCAAAGGATTTCTACGGGGTGCCCTACTCCCTGACGGAAGAGTTTGTTTCGGTCTACCGGATGCATCCACTCTTGCCGGACGTCTTCAGTTTCCGTTCCGTGGTGAACGATGAACTCCTTATGGAGCGGAGCCTCGAGGCGGTTGTTGATCGGCATGCGCGGGAGACTACCGAGCAGGTGTCGATGCCTGACCTCTTCTATTCGTTCGGTACCTCCAACCCGGGTGCGATCACGTTGCACAATTATCCTCACCTTCTGCAACGACGCACTGAACCCGATGGCAGCATTATCGACCTGGCGACAACAGAAATTCTGAGGGATCGCGAGCGCGGTGTGCCGCGATACAATGAGTTTCGCAAGCTGGTCCATCGTACTCCTCTCAAATCCTTCGAGGAGATCACCGACAACAAAAAGTGGGTAGAAGAACTCAAGCGTATTTACGACAACGATATAAATCAAGTCGATCTGATGATCGGGATGTTTGCCGAGACTCCTCCAAAAGGATTTGGGTTCAGCGATACGGCCTTTCGTATCTTTATCCTTATGGCATCTCGACGTTTGGAGAGTGATCGATTCTTCACGACAGATTACAACCCCAAGGTTTACACGCAGGCTGGTTTCGACTGGGTTCTCAATAACAATATGACGACTGTTCTACTGAGACATTTTCCTGCTCTGAAGCCAATGCTCAGCAACGTCAAGAATCCGTTCGCGCCATGGCCTAGAGCGAAATCCTGAGAAAGGTAAAAAGATGGCACTATCAGGAACCAGAATTCGAGAGGTGAACTATGGCCATAGCAGGTGAGGCATTTGAGAACCCGATCACAGGTGAAAGAATGGTGTTCGATAAAACTGGGCGTGACACGAATGGGGCGCTGCTGGAAATCGAGTTCCTTATTCAACCCAACAGGGGAAAAGGCTTAGCAGCCCATTTTCATCCATACTTTGATGAGCGCTTCGAGATCATCGCCGGCTCTGCCCGCTACAGAGTAGGGACAGATGAGCGCTCAACGCAGGCCGGTGACGTGTTCGTGTTACCCAGGGGTGTTCCGCATGTGCATCCGTGGAACGTGGGCAGCGATGTATTGCACTATCGGAAGATTACTCAATTAGACAAACCAGACTTGCAGTGGCTGCTAGAGACTGAAGAGTTTTTCGAATCGCTCTATGCTTTAGCTCAACAGGGAAAGATAGGGAATGATGGCTTGCCCAAAAATCTTCTGCAAAAAGTGGTGCTGGCGCAGGCGCTTCAACCGCATACGTATGCAGCTGGAATCCCTGTCTGGGTTCAGCGTGTGGCGTTCGGATTTTTGGCAGCTATCGGGCGAGCGGTTGGCTATAAGTCATACTATCCGGCCCAATACGTACTTTCTTGATAGGCGAACTCTTGCAATGCCTTGTGGCAGAGTCCCTACGCGACAGCCCTCTGGGTAGAGACATGAAAGTAAGAACACTCGTTTATGATAAAATGGGTGTCATAGAATAGAATTCGTCCCTTAAGGAGGCTTCCATGCGTAACGAACGAATTGCAATACGATCTCCAGGCAGGGGCCACCAATCAGGTATATTTCTCTTCGTTCGAAGACCAATGTTGGGTCTACCTGGACTCACGTTTCTACTGATATTTCTTCTGGCGGCATGTGGAGGAAGCAGCAGCACACCACCACCTGATGCCAACCAACTGATTAAAGACGCGCAGACTGCTATCCAGGGTGTCACCTCGTATCATTTTAAGCTCGTCGCAGATAAACCAGGCACTGGAGCAAAACTACCAATTATCAGCGCTGAGGGCGATATCATCGTCCCTGACAAGCTCAAGGCCAACGCAAATGCACTCTTCGTTGGAAATACTGTGCAAGTACAGATTATCGCGATTAGCAATCAGCAATATATTTTTCTCTTTGGCGCCTGGCAAGCAACAACCGGGCTGCTCAATCCGCGCACACTCTCGGACCCACAAACGGGGGTCGCGACTATTCTGGGTCATATTCAGGATCCCAGTACGCCGAGCGACTCCACTGTTGGAGGAAGGCCATGCTGGAATATCAATGGGAAGCTCGACCCGACGTACCTGGCAGGAATAACGGGCGGTGGAGCGCCTGCAGGTTCGACCGATGATGTCTCCACTTGTATAGGTAAAACCGACAAACTGCCATACCAGATTATTATTAAAGGCCCAGCGGCAGCAGGTGATACAGATAAAACGATGCGCACATTTACACTGTCAAAATTTGGTGAGCAAGTTACAATTGAAGCGCCAATTTCTCCTGCATCTACACCATCAGTGACACCGTCTGTGACTCCATAAAACACGAAATACCTCACGCTTTGAGAGGAGCGACACTATGCAGCGCCTCGATCTACAACGCAAAGTCGCTTTGCTTGCAATGCTAACAGCCTGCAGCGCCGTTTTTCTGACAGCGCTTGATCAGACAGTCGTGGTTACTGCTTTACCAAAAATCATTACCGATTTACAGATTCCGCCTGAGCAACTCAATCGGGCTGCGTGGATCGTTAGCAGCTATTTGCTTGGATACGTCATCGCCATGCCGCTCATGGGACGAGTTTCAGACATGTATGGGCGACGCCGTATCTTCATCACCTGCCTGGGTATTTTTGGCTTCGGATCGCTCTTGTGCGGGCTTGCACCCATTCTGGGGCAGCAGGTTGATATCAGCTTCCTACAGCATATTGGCATAAATGTGGCCGCGCCCGGCGAATTCAGTGACCCAACTGCGCTTAATCCCGGCCTGGTCTGGCTTGTAGCAGCACGGTTTGTGCAAGCGGCAGGCGGGGGCGCAATCATACCAATAGCGATGGCCGTCGTGGGCGACTTTTACGGTGACAAACAGCGCGCATTGGCTCTCGGTTTGATTGGCATGGTAACTGAAGCAGGAGGAGTATTGGGGCCACTTTATGGTGCGATAATCGTGCAGGCCTGGGGTTGGCAAGCGATCTTCTTCCTCAACTTGCCCATCGTAGCAATACTCGCCTACTTCACCTGGCGTCTTATTCCACCCGTCAAGACAACCGCACTGGCTGTACGCATCAAAGAGCGCATCGACCTTCTGGGAGCACTTCTACTGGGAGCTTCGTTGATCTGCTTGAGTCTAGGACTCTCTCAAGAAGCAGCCACTTCCTCGATTGCCGTGCCCGGTTCAGGCTCAAACCATGCTCCCATACAAAACAATCCCTGGCTGATTGGCGCTTCTCTGGCGTTACTGGCGACGTTTATCGCCGTTGAGGTGTACCTCGAACGTAAACGGGATGCTTCGCTCCTGGAGGGAAAGAGCAACCAGAAAGGATCAAGAAAAGGGCACGTATTGCCTCTTGTCGAACTTTCCCTATTTAAGCGTTTATCATTTTCGGCAACTGCGCTGGTGAGCCTGCTGGTGGGTGCTGCGCTGATTATCGCCATGGTCAACATTCCGCTGTTTGTTGCAACAGTGTTAGGAGGCCAACCAATCGACAGCGGTCTGGCATTACTGCGACTCACGGCGATGATCCCTCTAGGAGCAGTCACCGGGGGCTGGCTGTGCGGGCGGATTACCTGCCGTCTGACTGCCGTACTCGGGCTGATCTTCACAGCAACAGGCTTCTGGCTGATGCATCTCTGGCCGCTTCAGGCGCATTGGATACACATAACTATCAGCGCCGTCATTGGGGGTTTTGGTTTTGGGCTGGTGATTGCTCCTGTTGGCACTACTGCAATCAATGTTGTCAGCAATCGTCAGATGGGAATGGCTTCATCCGTAGTGACGGTATTGCGTATGGTAGGCATGATTCTTGGACTTGCGCTGTTGACTTCATGGGGACTGGGTCGATTCCATGACCTCTTACTGGCATTCAAGCCACCAGCCGGTGCAATTCCTTTTAGCGACAGGTATAACACCGCACTCGCGCAATACGCTGTCTTCGCAGCTCATGAGGTGTATACATCCATCTTCCTGGCCGCCGGTATCGTATGCCTTGTCGCAATTTTACCCTCCTTCCTGCTAGAGGGGAGAAAACCTTCGCTCTATGCCGTTCGTACTAGCAGGTAGGGCCAGAATTGATCGACATGAAAGAAGTAGGAACTTTTTCTCTTATTTACCTCACTTGTAATAGCCTGAAAGCGAGCAAGTACTCACATGAGCAGAGAGAACGACACATCACAAGGACCGTGGGAAGAGCCAGAGGAAGAAGAAAATAACGAAGGTGAAACACGACTTCGGCAACGCCCGCGCTCGTCTCGCGACC
>JBKPAZ010000276.1:0-25236 GCA_046726655.1 Chloroflexota bacterium | reverse complement strand
AACATATCGACGAACATTTCGAGCTGACGGGCCGCAGTTTCTTCGGCTGTTCCATTCTCTGCAATTGCCCACTCAGCAAAATTTTCAAACGTGCGTTGCATTTTTTTGTCCTCTTGCGCCTTGTTGGTCGCGCTATCTCACTCCTGTGAGTCCTGGCTATCCCTCATCCAATTCTAATTCTGGCAATGTGATTACAATAGTTTCTCGTGAGCTACTTGACTTCTGCTTTGCGGAGCTACCGTTTTTAGAGGCAACCCCGATGGCTTCTTTCGTCTCCTGTCCGGCTTTCTCGTAGGTAGCAGTGTAACGAGCGGCAGTTGGTAGCACCAGCATATTTCCAGCATCATCAGGTCCGCGTAGCAGACCTGCCTGACGCATTTTCCTATAGACATCATTCAGTAGACTGCGTGAACTTCTGCTGCGAGCCTCGCTGCCCCAGTTTTCTCCATAGCGCTCCCGAACGGTATAGAACAGTTCAGACATATCCTCCGTCGTTACATGCAAACAACCATACGTATCGGGTGAAGGCCATGCGCCAGATTCGACCTGATCTCGAATAGCTTTGCACAGGAACATAGCGATCTGGTCGTTGGTGCCAAACGGCGTCAGGCTTGTCACTGGACCTGATGTCGTGCCGCTCGCACGCACAATGCAGGCATAATCGCGGTGTATATCGAGCAGCCAGCCAAAGGTTTCAAGCAATTCGTTGGCTAACGCATCAGCATGCGCTACTAGTTCGGCAAAGGCCGCAGGATCATCAAATCTGAATAGCGCCGGGCCGAGTAGCAACGTGCGCCAGGCGCGCACCAGGGGCGATGTCGATGTCCCGGCGGGGTTGAGAAGTATGGCAGGTTGTAGCGTTGTCGAGTTATCTTTTAACTGGTCTGCAACCATTGTGACTAACTGTGGGTTGAGCGCGACGATCAGCGAGCGCACTACATCCGTGAACTCATACAGAGCATCGGCGCTCGCGGTTTGCTCAACCCAATCCCTTGTCTGACCATCGACCAGTTGCAAGCCGCCCAGGTCTTCCAGGTATTGCAGCGCGCGCTGGATGCTATAACGGTCGGCTGGCTTGCGGAAATCAAATGTTCTACCTGGACCCGATGCGGATTGTTCTTGTATCTGCTCAGCTAAGTTGGAAAGCAAGAATTGCTGGTCGTTGCCCCGGCCTGACAGTTGACGGTTCTCTGCGTACCAGAGAATCCACGCCAGGCAGGCAAAGTCTCCTGGCTCTTTCAAGCGATCGTAGAGGTAGCCTGGAGTGGTTGCGCCTGGATGGCGAATCAGGCGAATTGCGCTGGCATCGCGTTGGATGCGCCATCCCGTATGCTGGTCGTGCCATGATTGCAGGGCGTAATAATGGTATTTCACCAGGCGGAAGAGATCGCTCTGCCTGGGCAAGATCACTTCCTTTTCCATCAGCGCCAGGTGGGCTTTCATCAGATCGGCAGTCGAGGCCCGGCGGCGAGAAGTTGCAAGGGGAGCCGCACGATTGCCCTGTGGGATTGCGATTTGCTGGTAATCGTTGGCGACCTCTTCAAATCTCTCTACTGCTAGTAACTCTTTCTCTTCGATCATCAGGATAACTCTTCGACTTTCTGGCGTTGCAAACGATAACGGGGCAGAAGTAACATTCCATCCGGAGCGCGTAAGAGCGTGTAGGTTTGCTCCTCAGGGTTGAGCAAGACGATGGTCGAACCATCAGGGGTACGATATTGGTGACTTACATCGCCCAGGCAGCTATCAATCACCTCGATTAAGATGGCGCGATCCTCGACAGTCATAGTTTTGATGTCACCTATGTCGAGATACTCTTCTGAGAAGAGTTCAGCGAAACGCAGGCGCTGCTCCTTGAGCCTGGCCTCATGCTGCACAATCAGGTTACGAATAATCGTGCGATTGTCAATCACCGGGTCTTCTAAAGGATGCTCACCGCGATTTGCGCGGCTGACGGGTCGCAGGCGCAGTGTTACGGTCGGTGGCTCTAGCCAGTCGCTCAGTTTTCCTGCATCCATAGCGGCGCTTGGCGTACCGGCGAGACTTTCTGGCAGGTGGACCGGTAAGAGATTGGCAAAGGCGACCGAGAATATTTGCTGCGCCGTTTCACCATCTTTTGCCAGCAGCAGTTGCTGCGCCAGCATATTCAGGTTGGTAGCGTAATTGGCGTTTGGTCGCGCTGTAGCCGCCAGGGCAGATGCCCGGCGAACAACCTTGTCCACCTCGGCCAGAGCATTGCGACGGAAAGAGTCGGCGTTCTTCCCCTCGGCAAACCAGTTCGCGATCGCCAGCACCTGGTTGCGAGCCTCTTGCAACAACTCGGCCTGTGTGGGCCTATTTTCGCTTATTGCCCCGGGTGGTTCGAGGTGTTGTGCTACGATCTCGATCAAGCGCTCCTGCTTGCCCGTCGTTGACCAGTCAGCGAGCAGTTCGCGCACTCGACGGCTGTACTGCGTGAGAGCCTGCGCGAAACCATGCACATATGCCACGACCGCTGCCTTGTATACCTGGTATGCCTCAAAATCAGGCCGGCTTTGTTGGGCGGCATTGATCATATTGGCAAGGTATTGCGCGGCCTCACGAGCCATCGTGCTCCATATTTCGAAAGCCCGTTGCCACTCCTCGGCGATCTCGCGGCTGCGAGCGGGTGTTAGCGCAGAAGGAGGGGTCTGTAAATCTTCGTTGAGTCGTTGGAGCGATCGCCATAGATGTGGTAAATCCCCCTGGCGTAACGCGCCCTTGCCACTATGCGCGCGCGTCTGCTCGTCAAGAAACGTTTCGATGGCGATAGCTTCTGGTGTTGCCTGGTAGAGCAGCGCTGGCGAAAGGAAGCTGGCGATGGAGGTGGCGCGACTGGAGTCGTAAATAGTAGTCACGTTTCCCCATTCCCTGAGCGCGGCAAGATCATTCTGACATTGGTCAAGCGTGTATTCAGGGTCGAAGGTGGCTCGCACAGCATCTCGGACTTCCTGCGCGGTAAGTTGATAGCGATACAATTCGCGATGGTGTTGCAGGAAGACGCGCATGATGACGCGATACCAGCGTATACGATTGGAGTTGACGAGATAGGTGAAAATCGGTAGCCGGTCGGTCAGATTGAAGATAGTAGTAGGCGGAATGCCTTCATAGGTCCCAACAGTAGAAGCCATCTGACCGTTTTGGCCGTTACGTGAACCTGCCACTGTATGTTGATCTATCGATTCTGCAATATATCCGTTATGCTGGTTAGAACCATTCATACGCTTCTATGCTCCAAATCCCCTTTATCCCTGAGTTATATCTTCCAGGCATTGTATCATGAGATGCAAACTGTTCCTCTGTTCCAATGGCCCAAATGTCTCACTGCGGGCATTCTTTCTGACGTAAATAGAAGCGGAAATTGACAGAGGGGATGTAGGGGTGCTACTTATCAAATTGGGAGTGCAGAGGGCTAGCGCCCTCTGCCTGGAAGGGGTGTCACCACAAACTACCTTTTCCTACTGGATTGGCTCTTCTGGCCTGGAAATAGTCGTACGCAGGAACAACTTCAGTATCAAGTAGAGTATCCCGTATACCGCCATGCCAATCAGGGTTGACCAATCAATGAATGCATTCCCTGTCTTACCAATATGGGTATCAGGCACAATGCCGAGGAAGGGATAGAGAAAGAATCCGGTAAAGTTATAAAGAAACTGCGCGAACGGGTTCGTTGGATCCGCTCCAATCAGTTCCAACACAAAACGCAAAAGGAACAGTAACTCTAAAGCAACAATAGCCCAGCGTATAAAGTCAATGACCTTGCCGATGGCATATTTAGTGGACTGTCCCTCGCTCATGCCTGTTCTTTGTGGGACTTGAGAGGGCGGAGTTGTGTACTGATAGGGAGGCGGCGTAACCGGTTCTCCTTGCTGGCCTTGATAAGGAGGTGGCACATACTGACCACCTTGCTGGCCCTGATAAGGAGGATTCGTTTGGGCTGGTTGTGAATAATTTGGGTCGTTTGGATAAGGGTTAGATTGCATCCTGCTCTCCTCTCTAATCTACGGGGTAACGAAACAATCTTCTTGAGTTGCCTGGACATTAAGTTCTGCGGATACGCTGTCCTGCATAAATCGATGAATTCGGCAGATCAGCCACAGCCTCCATAGGACAGTATAACACAGAACAGGATAAGGTGGAATGTGACGAATTGCCTTACACCTTGTAACCCATTCCGGTGTTCAGGGCGCCAACTTTCTGCATCGCGATGACCTTCTTATAGATTTCTGTGTAATTCTCAGCCATCACTTGAGATGAGAAGTGTTGCCTGGCGTAGCTGCGTACTGTTTGCCGGTCGATCATCTCGATCTTGTGGATAGCAGACACCATTTCATCAACAGTGTTGACCAGGTAGCCAGTTTCTCCATCGGAGATGATTTCTGAAGCAGCCCCATGCGCAAATGAAATAACGGGGCAACCTAGCGCCATAGCTTCAATCATTACCATTCCAAAGGGCTCTTCCCATTCGATGGGATTGAGGAAGCCTCGCGCCCGACCGAAAAGGCTGTTCTTCTGCCTCATATTTACGGGTCCGATATAGGTAATCTGATCTTTCCCGATTTGTGGTTTGATTACTTTTTCGAAGTAGTCCATTGACTCTTTTGAATGACGATCGATGATGCCAGCCAGAATAAGTGGTACCTGTGCTTGCTTTGCCGCCTCGATTGCCAGGTGTGCTCCTTTTTCGGGCGTAAACCGTCCCAGCCAGGCAAAGTAATCGCCCATTCTTCTCCTCTTTGGGAGTTGAAAGTCTTGCATATATAGGCCGTGATGCACCACGCCTACAAAATTGAGCGGGTGAGGCACATGCTGGCGGGCACTCTCGCTGATGGCCACTATGGGTACAGAAGGCGCCCATTCCATATAGTAACGATCGGCATCGCCTATGCGCCCACTTCGTGCATCACGATCAAAAGGAAAAACACTGTGCAGAGTCGTTACATGAGGGGTTGTAAGCGTAGCTGTGAGGGGGAAAATATACATATCTGCGCTCGAAGAGAGGTGCGTGTGTACAATGTTGAAGCTTAGTTCTTTGATGCAATCCATAGCTTTGTGCAAATGATAATAGGCTTTGAGATGCATCGTCCATGGCACACCAGATTCAATCAGAGACCGGGGGAAAAATGAAACCAGCTTTGCCGATGTTTTTGCATCACCGGGCGCGAACAACGTCACATCAAGGCCTTGAGCTACCTGTTCCTCAATAAGATGATAGATAACATTCTCTGTTCCCCCATACTGCTTCGGCGGAATGGGGATCCACGGTGGAGCAACTTGTGCGATTCTCATGTGCGTCTCTGTCTTTCTAAATTATCGCATGCTCTATGCGTACATCGAGGCAGCAACAAATAGAGAACACGCGACAACCCCTTACTGTGGTAGATCGGTAAGAGTAGTTGTGTTTGCCTCTCCATTTTTATACCATTGATATACTATAACATGTATGAAAGATGTGAAATAGTATGTTCAAGAGGCAGTTTTCGCTTGCGTCATCACCCATGCACCAGCATCTTCAATAGCTCAGTAATACTGTGATACGAGATAATGGCTAGCGCCAGGCACGCCAGAGGTAGATGGATAGATCGCCACACGCGAATGATACGTCTGGCGCGCTTCTGGCGGCGGAGAGAACGCGCCAGGTATGCTCGTTGAGTGAGCACCGCGTAGACCCGCTCAAAATCGTCCAGTTCATTGGGTGCTAATACGGGCAACATCGCGGGGAGTGAAGTATTACTTCTCAACGCCTCGGAGCGGAAAATCTTAAAGGCTGGCGACTTCCCGGCGCTTAAGCGCTCAACCGTCAGTTCAAGATCGTGCAATCGCGCCTCTACCGTCTGGATGATACCAACGCCGTTGCTATTTGCTTCTGTCGCGATTACGCGGGCTTGCCTGGCATCGAGCAGGCGGCCGACAATACCACTCACGACAAGTAAAAGCAGCGCATAGAGCGCCGACGTGCCAGCCTGACCCTCGGTGAAACGCACGTGTGTAAATTGGAGATCGTGCAGGATGTTGAGATAGTTTTCATGCAGGAATGCTATGAGGATGGCGAGAACTCCAAACCACGTATGGAGCCAGAGCCAGTTCTGCACTTTTCCAGGTAAGGTGCGCACAAAACGACGACGTAAGGTATAGGCTGCCACAAGCAGTACCAGAATAAAGGCAACAATTCCGAACAGGCGCAGCGGATCAGAGTATGGACCGGCGTAGGGTTGCGATTTGAGCGCTTTGAGGTACACGTTATAAATATAGCCATATATGATCAGTGAGATGCCCAGGCAGATCCAATTGAATTTCGATGCGGGTGTTTTCCAGATACGTCGTATCGCTCGTTGCTGTTCCTGTAACGGTGGTTTAGTTGCCAGTGCCATGAATATTCCTTTATAACACTTCTAACATTTAGAACGCTTATAACACTCGTCGTCGTAATATCTCCTCGGTCGAGCCGAAGAATTTTGTTGGTTGTATGCGAACGGCCGCACCAGTGGGGCAGGCCTCCACACATGCCTGGTCCTTGTAGCCCGCGCACAGATCACATTTAATGGCTACCTTCTTGCGCATTTCATCCAAGGCATCACATGGCTGGAACGTATCAAGTGGGCCTGGAGCAGCGAAAGGCTCAAGCGTCCTCGCCCCTACGCGATTTGTAAAGAAATGGCTGAAACGCTGCCAGGAGGAGCGTGATATCTGCTCATCCTCCTCAATGTTGATAATCGAAATTGCCCCATAAGGGCAGCGTTCGGCGCAAATGCCACAGCCGATACAGCTTTCGGTAATATACACTTCTCCATTGGGGTGCCTGGCGATTCCTGCCCGGCTACATAACATGCAGACGGGGTCCTGGCACTGCCGGCAGGCTGTAGCAATACTGATGTTGCCAACCACCATACCCTTGCGGTTCATGCGTGAATGTCCATGTCTCCGGGCACATGCCTCTTCACACTCACTGCAATGAATGCACTTGTCCAGGTCAATTACCAGCACTTCTGTGCCTTCTACTACACCATCACTTACAAGAGAATGCAATCCCGCCTGCACAGCGTCATCCGGACGCACACCCATCGATTGGAAGTCTATGAGAGGTCCGCTTGTAAGCGCGTATCCCTGTGTTGAAACGCTCGTTTCAAGGTACTCGCGCAGGCGCAAAGCGAAACGCTGGTTGACTTCGGGATACTGCTGAAAAAGGGCTAACATGGCCTGGCGTGGGACTTCTGCTACACGCACGCGGTTAATCGCTGAAACACAAACAGCCCGGCCATCGCCCAGTAGGTCGAGACCTCCAGCAAAGTAATCGCCACCTTGCCGGTAGGCAATGATACGTTCATCGCTCTTATGATGTCCTGTGCCAACCGTTGTGTGCCTTGTAACCTTCACAAAACCTTCAAGCAGGATATGGAGTGTCTCACGTAAAGGACGCCCTTCGTTGTCATCTTCTGCGAAAAGGCGCTCGTTCCGATCGTACTGTTTCACGGGAGTCTGCTGGATAAGCGCGTGTATATCGGTGTCTGAAACTCCTTGAAAGAGCGCCATACGTTTCAAGATGGATTTCAGCGAACGGGCATTGTTCGCCTGGTCAAAGTAAAGCTGTACAGTAGGAACGAGTTCCATTAAGCGTTGCATCACCTGCTCCGGCACCTGCAACACAAGTGTGGGAACCTGTGCCCGTGCCGTCGTCTTATACGGGTGCCCGGTAAGCATCCCATCCTCTCCTACGTGCTCGCCACGATTGAGGATTGCAACGGGGAACCCGGTGTATCCCAACTCGTCAGCAAAGAGAGCCAGTCGACCTTCCACGATCAGGAACAGATCGCGCCCGTATTCTCCCTCACATATTGCGGTATCACCAGGCGCAAGTAACCGCAGCCTGGAAGCCGCGACGAGGTGCAGGAGGTAATTCTCTGGCACCAGGCCTGGATCGCTCAAAATGCGATGCTGGCGCAGGCGACCGATGAGATGCGCCAATGTCCAACCTGCAGGGAGACTCTCCGCAATTCGGCTCAGATCGGCTTTACTATCCCAGGAAACGCCTAGACGCTGCTTGAGCGATAACATCAGTAAGTCACGATGGTTATCGACGGGACAGACAGGGACGCATGAACCACACATGATACACTCGTGTGTAAAACGCGCGACATGCGCGGTAACCTCATTTGTAATCGTGGCATGGTTCAGATCTGCAATATTGACCAACGTTGACATAGGTATTGGACAGGCCCTCATGCAGCGATCACAACCAATGCACATATTGATCTCAAAACGTATGCGCTCCTCCGTGAGCGTTTGCGCATCGCTGCGATGAATCATACCCACAACGGGATGGAGGGTCTCTTCAGCGGGGTTCTTAGGGGCGGCCGCCCCTAAGCGGTGAGTGGGGTGTCCCCACTTCTCATTTTCTCCTGGGGGTGGGGTGGTCTGATCAGGAAATGAAAAGTAAACCAACGTGTTGCCTATCACAATACGGTCGCCATGCGAGAGATGATAGGGATTGTTAATCTTGACTTTGTTGACAATTACCCCATAGCGACTATCCAGGTCTCGCACATAGAACCCGTCTGGCGCACTAAATATCTCTGCGTGCCTGCGCGACGCTGCCGAATCATCCAGGACGATGTCGTTCTCCTTGCCGCGTCCAATCTTCAAACGCCGCTCATACTCTAGAGGAACCGTCCTTGGGTTGGCGTCCTGACTTGCCAATACCAGCGTTGGCGCCTCTTTAAGTGTAGCAAGTACAGCATCGGGAATAATTCGCGATACACTGGCATGCAGTTGAGTCCCTTGTACGTGTGGGAAGGCAATATTCGATGCTGGTACACCCTGATTGTCCAGCCACTCATCCAGGTTGAAGTCGCCGGCAAATAAACGGCTGACAATGGAAGCCAGGTTGACACGGTGATCGATTGCGCGTTTGAAGGCCAGAGCGTTGTTACGATCTCCCAGGAAGAGAATACCTAGAGGAATGCCATGGCGAAGGATCACCTTGCGGTAGTTGCGAGGTTGTGGGTCAGCTACCAACTGCTGATAATCCTGAGCATTTGATGGCATCGTTGACAGTCCCACCGATGCAAAATCAAGCCCGTAGAGAAAGGTCGCGTTGTAGTAATTATTGCCTGAGAGCATTGACATGCGGGGGTCGAACTGGCCGAGTATACTGTAAGCTGCCGTGCGAGCCTGTTCAATAGCAGGATACCATTGCCCAAGTACCCGCGTTCGTCCAGTTATGGCGTCAGTTGTCTCAATCACATCGCCCGCAGCATGAATATGTGGAATATTGGTGCGCATGGCGTTATCAACCTTGACGCCCCGTCCGCAGGCAATACCGCTTGCTCGAATAAAGTCGATCAGTGGCTCGATGCCGATGGCAATCAAAACCATGTCGCAGTGAATACGCGCTCCACTGGTGGTGATTACTTCGGACACCTGCCCTTTCCGGCCAACAATCTCAGCAATCTCTTCCCCTGTACGCACGTCGATGCCGTCGCGCCGTTCCTCCTGGAGCACCAGATCAGAGGCGATTGGATCAAGCACCTCTGACCAGAGTGTATGCTGGCGGAGCAAATGTGTTACCTGGTATCCTCGATGATTGAGCGTCTCAGCGCTCTCCAGTGCCAGGGTGCCGCTACCACAGACAACAACACGCTTCACGCTTGCGAGACGGCGCAAGATTTCCTGGTAGTCAGCAACGGTACGCAGCGTTGTCACTCCTGCCAGGTCCAGGCCGGGACAAGAAAGTTGCCTGGGACGAGCACCATTGGCCAGTAATAGTTTGTGATAGCCTATCTGCCGACCATTATGAAGTTGGACGAAGTTCTGAGTGGTGTTGATGCCCATAACACGACCTGGAACGAAACGCAGACGCTGTTCCTGGTAAAATGTGCCTGGGCGCGCCCAAAGCTTCTCCTCGTTCAACCTCCCTCTGAGATAGTCCTTGAGTGCAGGCCGGTAGTAGACTGGAAAAGGATCATCAGCCACGATGGTGATAGAACTCGCAGGGTCTTCGGAGCGTAGAATCTCAGCAGCGGTTGTGCCTGTGATCCCATTGCCAATGATCAGGTAAGATAGCTGTTTGCTCATTGTTTCCTTTATATTTTATGAAGCATCCCGAAACATTCTGGATGCTTCAACTTTTACCCCTTACCTGGCTAATCTATGACTTTATACTAACCCCTAGCGTACTCTACAGTGCTCTACTAATGCGTTAGATGGTACTCTTGTCCTACAATCAACGAACCGTTTGAGGTTAAGATCAACAATTAATCCTCCCCCCACAAGTCCTAGAGCGTGCTTGACAAGTTGACGCAAAATGACACATCTATGTACACTTCTCAACCGAGGGGGGTTATAATTTGCGTTGCTCTCAAGAGCAAATTGGAGGGAGATGTAAAAAACGCAGAGGAGTGAAGTCAAATGCAGACAGTATCCGTAGATCAGCTAGTAGGAAAGACACTGGGGGATTATCAAGTCGAGCAGTTGCTCGGTCGTGGAAAATTGAGCGCCGTCTACCTGGCTCAACAGCGTTCGCAGAATCGTACCGTTATGATCACAACGTTCACCGTCCCGGATTCACTGCCGGCGCCGGCGCGCGAACGTTTTACGATGCGTTTCTCCCAGGTAGGATCAACGCTTATTAAACTGAAACACCCGTACATTCTCCCGATCTACGATTGCGGTGTGCAGTTTGGTTCTCCCTACCTTGTGACTTCCTTTGTCAAGGGAGGTTCGCTTGCCCAGGTTCTCAAGCGACAACCGCGCTTTAGCCCCGAACAGGCATTGGAGATGCTAAAGCAGATAGCAGGAGGTCTCGACTATGCTCATAGTCAGGGTATTGTGCATGGTATCTTGAATCCCGCTAATATTCTGGTAAGCAATGAGCAAGTCTTGCAGGTGACTGGTTTTGGGCTCAGGCAGATGCTGCAAATGCAAGGCATAGAAGAATATAACCATCCTCAAGCCCACCTGTTCAGTATAGTTGGAACGTTTCTGGGTTCTCCTGAGTATATTGCTCCCGAATGCGTGCTGGGGTCGTCTTTAGATGCTCGCACGGATGCGTACGCTCTAGGTATCATGCTCTTTGAACTCTTGAGCGGTTCACCGCCGTTTACAGGAACAGACCCTCTGGAAATTGCTACTAAGCGTCTGCAACAAGCAGTTCCTTCGCTACACGAGACGTGTCCTGACATACCAGCCGCATTCGACTTGATCTTATACGTGGCATTAGAGCGTGAGCCGGAGAAACGCTATAAACATGCAGGCGAAATTGCGAGGGCGTTCGAGCGTGTGCTCAAGATCTTGGAAGGCGCTGCTAAGGATGCCGCAGCGCATAATAAGCAAACAACAATGCACTCTGAGATCACCCTGCCGCCTACAGTCAACTGGTTCGATGAGGAAATTGTCTCCACCAGAAAATGGCAGTTGATGCCCCCTGTTGTCACCGGACATTTAGCTGCGGTGCCAAGCTACCCACAAGAAACAACGGCCTTATCTTCTGCCGATGGAATGACGCGGGTTACTGACCAGGAGCAAACTGTGAGGCCTGTGGCTGCGTCGGAGAGTTCATTCGCTGCTGATGCGCAAAACCCGGCTGCCGCTACAACCGATCCTTTTGTCTGGTGGTCAGCTACCTCAGCAAAAACTACAGGAGCGGTGCCAGGCACGTTTGCACGGAGTGCCACAAAACGTCCAAGCGGCTTCAATGGGAACACGCGACGCAAAGCATCGATCAAAGGGCGCAGGCAGGTCGTAGTAGGTCTGCTAGCCGGTACTGGGGTTGTGGGCATATTAGGGATTGGTGGCATAAGCTTTGCGAAGTTCATTGAAAGCATGAAGCAATCGCGGCCCGGCAATACACAATCTGCTCTATCAAATACCACAGCCACGCAAGGCGCAACTGCGGCAGCTACACATGGAACGCAACAGACACCTGCTGTGTCTAAGACACCCAAAGCACAACCATCACCTACAAAAGGGACACAGCCAACTCCGCAGCCGACGCCGGGTGCAACGCAACCGCCACAGCCGACGCCGAAACCAACACAGCCGCCACCTACGCCTACACCAACACCGCCACAGCATACTGGAACAGTAATCGGTTATACTAACCAGCCGACTAACAGCGGTAAGACCTTCACGAACCCAAAGGATGGGAATAGCAGCATTCTCGTACATCTACCGAACGGTAATTTTGTAGCCTGTGAGCGGCAGTGTACTCATCAAGGAGTTAATGTGAACTACGACGCTGGTTCTCAAAAACTCGTCTGCCCCGCGCATGGCGCTGTCTTCGATCCTGCCAACGGCTTTAGCGTTGTGCAGGGGCCAGCGAACACTCCGTTGCCCGGTGTGTCAATCCGTGTCAATGCCGATGGGACGATCACGACGGGGTAAATTCGAACTGTATCGGCTTGACTCTTTTCCCCAAACCACGCTACAATGGTTCGTGCCAGGTTAACCAATGTGTTGCTGAATAGCATCTAAAATCTCCCCTGCATCCGACAATACAAGTACTCGCTGGTAAAGGAGGAAGGATCATTATGGCGGCTTCAATTCGTGAAGGTACGCTCCTTTGGGAACCTTCGGAGGCAATGAAACAGCAGGCCAATATCACTCAGTACAAGCAATGGCTCGAAAGCGAGAAGGGACTGCATTTCGACGACCCTGAAAAACTATGGGAGTGGTCGGTCAGCAGCCTCGAGGATTTTTGGGCCTCGCTGTGGGAGTATTTCCATATTAAAGCCTCGAAGCCTTATAGCACAGTACTGGCCGAACGAAAAATGCCAGGGGCGCAGTGGTTCCCCGGAGCTGAACTCAATTACGCTGAGCATGTATTTCGAAATGCGACTTCCAGCCGTCCTGCTTTATTGTTCCAGTCCGAGTCGCAACCTTTGATCGAAATATCCTGGGATGAACTTTACCAGAAAGTATGTACAGTTGCTCAAGCTCTGCGCGCTATGGGTGTGCAACGTGGCGATAGAGTGGTTTCTTACATGCCTAATATTCCAGAATCTGCTATCGCGTTCCTGGCATCTGCAAGCCTTGGCGCAATCTGGTCGAGCTGTTCCCCAGACTTCGGTACCAGCAGTGTGATAGATCGTTTCCAGCAGATAGAGCCAAAGGTGCTCTTTGCAGTTGATGGGTATCGCTACAACGGGAAAGCCATTGACAGGCGCACCACAATCGCTGAACTCCAGCAATCGCTTCCTACGCTGCAAAAAACGGTTTTGGTTTCCTATCTCTTCCCAGAATTGAGCGCGGAGGGTTACAACAATGCTATGCTGTGGCAAGACATGCAGCCAGCCACTTCAGAGCTGACCTTTGAACAGGTACCCTTTGATCATCCCTTGTGGGTGCTCTATTCGTCCGGCACAACTGGCTTACCAAAGGCCATTGTTCAGGGCCAGGGCGGTATCTTGCTTGAGCACATAAAGAACTTACACTTTGGACTCGACCTCAAAGCAGATGACCGTTTCTTCTGGTATACTACCACTGGCTGGATGATGTGGAACCTGCTTGTGGGTGGGCTGTTAGTCGGTACTACCGTTTTACTGTACGATGGCAGTCCCTCTTATCCCAGCATGAATGCGCTCTGGGAGTACGCTGAAAAATCGGGCATGACATTCTTTGGCACCAGTGCCGGATATATTCTCGCGTGCATGAAAGCTGGCGTTGAACCGGGCAAAACGTATGACTTAAGCAAGTTACGCGGTCTCGGCTCAACTGGCTCTCCTTTACCTCCAGAAGGCTTTCAATGGGTCTACGATCAGATAAAACGGGATATATGGCTTGCTTCCATCAGCGGCGGAACCGATGTATGCTCTGCCTTCCTGGGAGGGTCTATCTTGCTTCCAGTGCGCGCGGGAGAGCTTCAGTGCCGCTTGCCAGGAGCTAAGGTGGAATCGTTCGATGAAAAAGGTAAGCCACTGATCGATGAAATGGGGGAATTAGTGATCACCGAACCAATGCCATCGATGCCCTTATTCTTCTGGAACGATCCGCAGGACAAACGTTATCGCGAGAGCTACTTTGATGTCTATCCTGGTGTATGGCGGCATGGTGACTGGGTGAAGATCACTTCCAAGGGCAGCGCCGTCATCTATGGTCGATCTGACTCTACGATTAACCGCAAGGGTATTCGCATGGGCAGTAGTGAAATTTATCGTGTCGTAGAAGACATTCCGGAAGTTCTCGATAGCCTGGTCGTAGGTGTAGAACGCCCTGGCGGTGACTACTACATGCCCCTTTTCGTTGTTCTCAGACCAGGAACGGAGCTGGACGATGCTCTTAAAGCTAAAATCCGAGACAAGATCCGCAGTAGTCTCTCACCTCATCATGTGCCTGATGAGGTAATTGCCATTGCCGAAGTACCACGTACCCTGAATGGCAAGAAACTGGAAGTACCGATCAAGAAGCTCTTGATGGGTGCTCCGCTGGAGAAAGCGATCAGCGTGGACTCAATGGGCAATCCGCAGGCTATGCAATATTTCATCGAGTTCGCACGCAAGTTCAGTGAAAGGTGATAGAATACCTATTGTGATTCTAATAGTAAGCGCAGGGAGTACGCATGAAAATTGGGCTTGTGTCGCCGTATGACTGGAGCTATCCTGGAGGTGTGCGTGACCATGTATGGCACCTCGCCAACGAGTTCATCGCAATGGGGCATGATGTACGCATAATGGCGCCTGCTTCAGGGCCAAAGGGCAAATTAACCGAGAAGTACATCTATAAGATGGGGTGGACAACTCCTATTCCAATCAATGGCTCAATTGCGCGTATTATGCTCGACCCTTCAATTGCTCTGCGCGTGCGTAGGGTGCTACAGCGCGAACATTTTGATGTGATACATGTGCATGAACCGCTAGTTCCGGGCCTGTCACAGACGGTACTACGCTGTTCGCACACAGTCACCGTAGGAACATTTCACGCATCTTCATATCCAGGTATTTACTCTACTTCAAACCTGGCATATGCTTCTACTTACCCGTTTCTTCGTCCTCTGTTTCGACGCCTGTCCGGTTGTATAGCGGTTTCCACTGCTGCACTCCAATTTGTTTCGCGCTACTTTCCGGCAGACTATCGCGTGATTCCCAATGGTGTCAATCTTGAGCAGTTCAGCCCTCAAGTCGGGCCATTGCCACAGTTTATGGATGGTAAACAGAACATTCTTTTCGTTGGTCGCTTCGAGAAGCGTAAAGGCGCGAAGTACTTGCTGCGAGCTATACCGCGTATTCGCGAACAGTTCCCGCAGACGCGCTTCATCTTTGTTGGGGAAGGTCGCCTGCGGCGCGGTTTTCAGCAATTTGTCGAGCGACAGGGTTGGCAAGATATTATCTTTACCGGCTATGTCTCCGACGAAGACTTACCTCGTTATTTTGCTAGCGCCCACGTTGTCTGCTCTCCTGCCACAGGCGGTGAAAGCATGGGCATTGTGCTCTTAGAGGCTATGGCTTCAGGCAAGCCGATCGTCGCATCTAATATCAGTGGCTATGCAACTGTCGTGAACCATGGTGTGGACGGGTTATTGACGACCCCACGCAATAGCGAGGAACTGGCATGGGCTGTAGGATACCTGCTTGGGCATGAGCCATTGCGCCAACAATTCATTCGGGCTGGCCTGCTTAAGGCTCGTGAATATGCCTGGCCGCGTGTTGCAGAGGGTGTCATGGAGTTTTATGACGAGTTGTTGGATGAGCGGAGTAAAGGAGTATTGAGACAGAGGTCGCGCGCCTAGTGAGACTTCGGCTTCAAATAATGAATATGGAAGATACTCATAACAGTGCACAAACCGCCTTAAAAAACTCAGAGGAAGAGACTGCTCTTACTGCTGCAAATGGCTACAGTCGGGCCGATATCCATATGCATACAAATCTAGGTGATGGCTGGGCCAGCCCGGCGCGAGTGGTTGAAGAGGCAACGCGCCGTGGGTTGCGCTTAATTGCTGTTACCGATCATGATCATGTAGATGGTGCAAAGCGTGTAGAGGAGTTAATAGCGCAACAGAACAGTCCGTTACAGGTGATTAGAGGCGTTGAAGTTTCGACACGCCATGGGCATTTACTCGGTCTGTTTGTGAAGAAGGCCCCTAAAGCCATGCGGCCGGTCGAAGAAAGCATCGAGAGCATTAAAGGGCAAGGTGGCATAGTCATTGTGCCTCATCCTTTAGGGCGTCTTGTGCCCAGTCTCAGCCGGGCGAAGATCGATGCTTTGCTTGACAAGGGGTATGCTATTGACGGTATAGAGGTATACAATCCCTCCCCAGCAAATGCTTCGATGCGATCTGTTGTTCGCACTGCTAATCAGCAGTGGAGACTGGCTGAAACTGGTGGAAGTGATGCGCACTTCTGGCAGCATATCGGGTCGGCCTATACGCTCTACCCAGGGACCAGCCCCGAAGACCTGCGCCGCGCTATTCTTGAGCGCAGCGTCCGTCCAGGAGGGAACGAACTACCGCCAGCGCGTCTTCCGGCAAGTGTCTACGTTGCGCAGTGCGCCTGGAGCTGGTTTGTCGACCCTCCACGGCGTATCATGAGGTCTCTCAAGCAGTCGACATAAGGTCACTCAGCGCCTGGAATCTACCCATACAGGCTCAAAAACCACCCACTGTTCAGGGTGTGCTTTGATGAACCGCTCCATCGTTTTGATCACATGACACATCAATGTGTCAGTATTGGCCTGCTCCTCCTCAGTAAGTTCGAGCGATAGTGGTACAAACTCCCCTATCATGAGTTTTGAAGACCCGTATCTGCCAAATGCGCCGACCAGAGGCGCACCCGTACGCTGAGACAGCGATACGGGACCGATCGGGAGACGCGCAGGCTCACCGAAAAATGGCTTTACGACACTCTCTCCCTCTACAGCTCGATCGGCTGTAATCAGCACAATCTGATTGTTTCGCAATGCCTGAATGATTGATCGCAAGGGTGCACTGCCTCCCAGTGGGATATAGTGGATTCCCTGACTACTTCGCAGCTCCATCATTAGATCAAGCATGCGTTGATCTTTCAGGCGTTCGACAGGAATGATCGTCTTGTAGCCTTTGAGAGCAATCCATTGAATAAGATAATCAAAAGGCCCCAAATGCGCCGAAAACAGGATTAAGCCCTTGCCTTTTGCCAATGCTGCCTCCACATTTTCTGCACCTTCGACGACTATGCGGCTCATAATCAACTCCGGTCGAGCGTGCAGTAAGGTGAACGTCTCCAGGTAGTTGCGGACGCTATGCTGGAACATGCTGCGTACAGTGTGTCGGAGCCGTTTGCGACCAGCGTGAGTTGCCAGTACCTGTATGCCGAGTACATGGAGCATGTTGGCGGTTGCTTGCTTTCTGGGTTTGCTTGCTACGAGCCACACTACCAGGCCTATTATGTTAGCCAGGAAGAGCACAAACCAGTGTGGCAAACGTGGAAGGACAACTGTAGCAACTCTAAAAAGGTAATACATTTCCAGGTATATCCAATTTCTTATAGTTCAGCATGTTTACTCTGCAATGTGCGTATTGCATCTCCCATGAATTGAAGCAAGCAATACGGGATTTATTATTCCAGTGGCCAGAATTGGCGAAACATGTACCATTGCGTCGGCCATTCGCGTACCATTTCTTCTAGCGCATCATATAAATGTTGAGTCAGACGCGCAATTTCACGTGCGCGTTGCTCACCCTTACTCTCCCGCGGAAAAATAGGGGGGAACAGTCGCACATAAAATTCGTTGTGATGTCCATACCAAACATAGCCGGATGTAAGCGCGGCGCCGCTTTTAAGCGCCAGCGCGGCCGGACCACTCGGCACATACGTCTTACGCCCGAAGAATGTGACCGCTGTACCTTCATCTTCCGATACAGGGCGATCGGCAACGATAGCAACGATCTGATTTTGTTGCAGAGCGCGCAAAATGCGCCGTGCCGAACCCTCCATCGGAATGATGCCGATACCTTTCTCTTTGCGTTGATCTTGCAAAAGCCGGTTTAGTTGGACGTCACTAAAGGTTTCTGCCACGGCGTAGAGGGGGAAGTGGCGAGCAACTATAGCTCCTGCCATATCCCAGTTGCCGAAATGAGCCGTGGTAATGATAGCTCCTCGACCTGCCTGCAGGGCAGGCTGCACAACGCCTTGCCAACCCTTTTCCCCCTCGCTCAAATCGCGCATATTGCGCTCTATGGCGCCGACATCAAGATATGGAAAGCTTATAAAGTCGGCGACGTAGCGACCATAGTTACGCCACGAAGCAAAGGCCAGGCGATGTACATGCGGATCATGTGCGGGACGTCCTGTAACCTGGGCCATGTTTAACCGGGTCAGCAAACGTTTGGAAGGCCAACCCAGGTAGCTAGCGGCGCCGATAGAAGATCCCAGGGCATGTTTTGCACTTTGTGGTGTCCACCTGGCTACGGTGTTGCCACTGCGCGCAAGATAATAGATAGATGACAATCGATCCTCCAGAATACTTGTGTGATGACTGTTGATGGGGCATAGAAGTATTATTTGGGCACCATCATTCTGTATTGCTTGTGTTCATACTACCGCTTTAGATTTGGTGATGTCAATGTTTAAGCAAGCGTTCAGCCTGCACTTATTTGTCAGGTATTTAAAAAGTAGGGGAAAACTCGATCTTGCCACATAGCTCACACGTACCTATCAATTGGCCATTCTGTTCGTGTACATCCGAAAGACGGCGGGCACAGCGACAGACATAACCATGCTGACGAGCAGGGTTGCCAAAGACGAGTGCATGTGGAGGAACGTCGCGAGTTACAACGGTTCCCGCACCGATGAGGGCAAACTCTCCTATGGTGATGCCACAGATAATGATAGAACCAGCGCCGATTGATGCGCCGTATTTGACCAGGGTCGGTGTAATGACCCAATCATCAGCGCTTTTGAGTGTACCGTCAGGGGTAATAGCACGGGGTAGGAGGTCGTTTGTGAAGCATACGTGAGGACCAACGAAGACGCCATCTTCGAGTGTAACGCCTTCGAACACAGAAACGTGATTCTGGATTTTCACGTTTGAACCGATGTGCACATGCGCATCGATGTATACACCTGCTCCTATATTACAGCTTTCGCCCACGCGCGCATGTTCTCGTACGTGGGCCAGGCGCCAGATACGAGTGCCTGCTCCAATGTGCGCATCTGGGGAGATTTCAGCAGTGGGATGAACGTAAAAAGGCGTGTTTGTCATAAATTCTCACTTCCTTCTTTTTTCTCCAAATATCTAGTACAATAGCCAAGCATAAACCGAGTTCACTGCTTTCTATAGTAACAGATTTTGCATCCTTTTTAATGTACTTTTAATCAACCGATGCTATTCTCGCTACGTAGGCTTGACCACCTGAGGTAAACTCTTATCGTAGCGGGCTATCTAGTAGATCATGGATCCGCTAGCAGGTGAAGTACAGGACGAGCGGCCATTTCAAGCCGCTCTTGAGAGCATAATTGGGAGTATCTATTGTGCAAAGATCCCCTGTCTCGTATCGTCGACAGCAAGAAGAGGTGAATGCCTACTTCCGGGCCCAGTCGTCCTACTGGAAGGACATCTATGCCAGCAGTGGCGTACAGGCGGAGATCTACCGGATGCGCCAGGCTGTGGTTCTTGCCTGGATCGACGACCTCGCCCTTGCGCCGGACTCTCGCGTGCTGGAGATCGGCTGCGGCGCTGGTTTCCTATCGGTTGCGCTTGCCCAACGTAGGCTGCGTGTGCACGCTATCGATTCTGCTGAGACGATGGTCGAGTTGGCACGCCAGCATGCGGCGGAGTCTGGGACCAGCGAACTGCTCTCTGTGGACGCCGGCGATGTCTATGCGCTGGCCTTCGAGGATGGCTCCTTTGACCTCGTGATCGCGCTTGGCGTCATTCCCTGGCTGGCGCGACCAGAGTTGGCGATACAAGAGATGGCTCGGGTGAGCAGGCCGGGTGGGCATATCCTGCTTACGGCTGATAACCGAGCGCGTCTGATCTATCTACTCGATCCATTGTTGAATCCGGCGCTCGCTCCACTCAGGAGGGGCGTGAAGAACATGCTCGAACGAATCGGGCTCCTTCATGAGTCACAAGGCAGAACAATAGAAACCTTATACGGCTGCCGTTTTGTCGACGAGACTCTTATGAGTACCGAGCTTATCAAAACTAGAGGCATAACGCTCGGCTTCGGGCCGTTCACATTCTTGCACCACAAATTCCTCCCGGAACCCCTCAGCATTGCGCTGCACCATCGACTACAACGCCTTGCCGATCGCAACGTGCCCGGGTTCCGTTCCAGTGGTTCACAATATCTTGCTCTAGCCAGGAAGTTGGTATCTCGACCTGCTGAACAATCGACGAGCAACGAGAAATTCATCACAGACGCCACAAAAATACCATAAAGTGTATATTTTTACAGATATATCCTCAGTTACTACCAATTTGCAACGCCGATATGCATTTTGTTTTCACCGCTGTGCTATACTATTGAAATAGTATATGAGGAAAGGAACTGCTCCGGCACATTCGGCAGTATCGTAGGATGGACGAATCCCCTGTCTCGTATCGTCGACAGCAAGAAGAGGTGAATACCCACTTCCAGGCCCAGTCGTCCTACTGGAAGGATATCTACGCCAGGAATACCGTGTACGCCGAGCTTTACCGGGCACGGCAGGCTACCGCTCTTGCCTGGATTGACGACCTCGCCCTTGCGCCGGGTTCTCGCGTGCTGGAAGTCGGCTGCGGCGCTGGTTTCCTATCGGTTGCGCTTGCCCAACGTGAGCTATGTGTGCATGCAATCGATTCTACTGAGACGATGGTCGAATTGACACGCAAGCAGGCGGCGGAGTCTGGGGTCACCGAACTGCTCTCTGCGGATGCCGGTGATGTCTATGAGCTGGCCTTCGAGGATGACTCCTTTGACCTCGTGACCGCACTTGGCGTCATTCCCTGGTTGGAGCGACCAGAGTTGGCGATACGAGAGATGGCTCGCGTGACCAGGCCAGGTGGTCACGTCCTCCTCACAGATGGCAACCAGGTGGCGCTGAACCTGCTCCTCGACCCATGGAAGAATCCAGCACTTACTCCGCTCAGGAGGAGTGTGAAAGGAATGCTCGAACGGGTTGGGCTCCTTCACCAATCGCCGAAACCGATAATGGCGACTTTTCATGATCGCCGTTTTATCGACGAAGCCCTGGCAAGTGCCGAACTTATCAAGATCAAGGGTATGACGCTGGGCTTCGGAACGTTCACATTTTTACACCGCAAAGTCCTGCCGGAACGCCTAGGTATTGCGCTACATCATTGGCTACAGAGCCTTGCCAATCGAAACGTACCCCTCTTCCGCTCCACCGGACTTACCTACCTTGTTCTAGCCACGAAGTCGGCATTGCCGCCTTCTGAACGATCAACGAGCGCCGAGCAACCCGCCTACGGCGCTGTAAAAGGACAATAGTTTGAAAATGGAGAAGTCGGCAATACATTCTTATCGGAGCAGTAACTCCTCAGCGTGCTTCATCACCTGGCCCCGCTCGAAACGGTAGACCTCGTCTAGATCGTCGACATGTGTTAGGATGAAGTCGAGGTCCCTCTTCTGGCCGCTGTTTCGGAGATAGTCGGCACTTGCACCCTCTATGATTGCATCAACGGGTGCTCCGCTCCACTGCTCGACGATGGCGATTGTTCTTTCATCTTCCGGCTCATAGCCTACGCTAAGAAGCTTCTCCGCTATCCACGCGCAGCACAGTTGATCCTCTTCGCGGAACTCACCCCGTGATCCTGCGCCGATTATAGCTACCTTTGGATGATGAGTTATCAGGTAGTTGGCCTGCGCTATGTAGTTCCGCAAGCATGCGACGTACATCGCTTGCGACTCCTGGGCCCCGCAAATAAGTTTCGTGCCCGAGGTGGAGAGGAGGAGCATTGGGCGATGGATATCAGTCCTGGACTCCAAATCAGCCGGGCTATTGTTCAGATCAAAGCCGTAGGGCATACTCCCGCCAAGCTCTCCAACCAGGAGCGGATTGGGCAGCTTCGCAGCGAGCGGAACCGCTTCCTCAAGCGATGGAACAGGAAAGCACCTCCGGCCAAGAGTAACGCATGTCATGGCCGTCGTCGTTGCCCTGATGACATCGACCGCCACGAGCGCATAACCGTTTCGATAGGCTTCCACACTCTCGGGGAAACAGTCGATCACTACTGTCTTCCGCATGATAAGCTCCTATTTACACCAACTCGCGGCTTGGACGAGCAGGCCGCAAGTTGGGCTTAGCGAATGCATCCGAATGAAGACCACGCCGGTAGATCTCGACACGCAGTAACTCCTCTAAGCGCACATTGCAGAGATGAACTCTCGGTCCGAAATGGTCGAGCATGGCGAACTGGCTTGGTTTGTTGGGTGCTTCGAACATCGCAATGTTAAGCCCGAATTCTTCGGCAAATCGATCCGCAAAGGCGGTATTGAGCGATCCATCGTTGCCGAACGTTCCCACTCCGAGAGCACTTTCTCGGGCTTCTACGACAAGCTGCACTGCTCCGGCATCAAGCCATGCTCGCCCGCGGCTGATTGCCTCGTCGAGTGACTCCTCGGTAAAGGGACCTTCGTGCTTCTTGCCCATCTCGTACTGGACGGCAAGGCCGCGTTCGTGGGCCATCTTTACTATCGCTTGCGGCTTGAGTGGCAACTCAGTGAAGCCTTCTCCACATTCGATTCGCGTGATACCCAGGTCTGCACACAGATCGAGATATGCCTCGAGTTGTCCCTGGGCTACAGCTACCTCGAAAGGTCCCCCGCCTGTGACCGTTGGCACATTGTGAGAGCGAGCTGCTGCAATCTTGCGCCGGGTTGCAGTTTCATTGGCGATTTGCCAGCACGCCATCGAGATTTTAAGGGAGGCTATAAGATGGGCGCTCTGATCGAGATGGCTTTCGAGTGTGACTGGGTCGTAGCCGGGGTCGAAAGGGCTCGTTAACGGTGGGAGTTCCGGAACGCCAATCAATCGCAAGTATTCCTGTGTACTCAGATGCATACGTGTGTCTCTCATACATAAATCCTCACATTTCCTAGCTGTGTTACTTTTATGGCGTCGGGGGACGATTACTCGGGACTCCTTGAGTGAGAAAGCTGGATGCTCCTACAGATTGCATGCTGCATTCTCAGCATACCAAGTGCTCATTGAGAATTGGTTAAGAAGGAGATATAGATTCGGTGACTCTGGTGTCTATTTAGTGTCGATGTAGTGCGCCGCTGTGCTGGCTTCGAATGAAATGTACTGCTTACCTGTCGGGTCAGTAATGGAGGCAATGACTTAATCCAGCGCTGAACTCAAATACCTGATTTCCTCGTTCAATATCCCTGCGCCTTGTCCACCACATTATAGAGAGGTTCGCCCACTAAGTAGCGGCGCAAGTTTTCCTCGAAGATCGCTGCGGCCCGTTCGTTGTAGTGCGGGGTGAGGCCCGCAGTATGAGGGCTAATGAAAGCGTTCGGGAGGTGCCAGAGCGGATGATCAGAAGGTAAAGGCTCCAGATGAAACACATCCAGAGCAGCTCCAGCAATCTGTTTCTCCTCTAAAGCACGAACCAGGGCTGCTTCGTCGCAGATGTCACCACGAGCAATATTCACTAAGAAAGCTGTCGACTTCATTGCCTCGAAAGCCGCATTGTCGAACAGTCCCCTGGTCTTTGGTATCAATGGTACAGCGATGACCACGACATCGCTCTCACTGAGCATAGAATACAATTGATCAGGAGTGTAATAGCCATCTGGCAAAATCCCTTCAGGGTCGCCAACGTCAGGGAATTGGAAACCGTGATCGTGATGGTCGGCACTCCTCTGTATTGCCAGCACTCGCATGCCGAAGGCGTTGGCCAAGCGTGCTACATGACGCCCAATACTGCCGTATCCTACAATACCGATGGTTTTCCCCCTCAATTCCTCTGGTACAAACAATATAGAACGCTCTGAACTCGAGGGCCACTGTCCTCGCTGCTGCCACTCGAGCATGCGAGGAAACCGATGGAACCAGGCGAGCACTACAGTGAAAACGTACTCGGCCATATTGATAGCATGGACACCGCTTGCTGTAGTAAAGTTAACCGGGGTCTGAAAAAGGGGTTGATCGAGGATAGGATCTGGACCAGCCGAGTATAACTGCACCCAGCGCAACATGGGGGCCTGCTCTGGAGATGGCAAAGGGGTGGCGAACGATGTGTAGAGGACCTCCACCTCTTGCCACAGGTTGTTCGGGATTGCTTTTGCAGAGCGGGTTGGCCACTGTTCAATCTGAAGGTCCGGTGAGAGGCTCTGCAATCGCGCCAACCAAAGTGCCTGGATGGGAGCAGTGATGAGCACCACACGAGACTTTTTGATCATATTGGTCATGAAGAAATCCCATCTTCAGATCATATGCACTAAAGAACGATCGATGCTATCTAGTGTGGGGCGGCCAGAAAGTGCCATTGCAAGTTCAAGTTCTGTACGCAGCAACTCCAGCACATGACTTACCCCATCTGCTCCGTTTGCCGCAAGCCCCCAAAGAATTGGACGCCCGACCAGGACGGCACGTGCCCCCAAAGCCAGAGCTTTCAGTATATCAGTGCCACGACGTATGCCCCCATCCAGATAGACCTCACAGTCTCCTTTGACAGCTTCTACAACTTCAGGTAACGCCTCGATACTGGGCATAGCAGTATCAAGCTGACGACCACCATGGTTGGAGACGATGATGCCATCTACTCCATGCTCAACAGCCAATACCGCGTCCTCCGCCGTAAGGATACCTTTGAGAACGAGGGGAAGAGAGGTCAACGACCGCAGCCAGGACAGTGATTCCCAGGTGAGAGGAATAACATCCACAGCAGCTTCTGCATTTGTGAAGTTTGCCTTTAGTGGCACCCGAAAGCCGCTGCGTATTGAGCGCTCCTTGCGTCCCCAGCGGGGTGAGTCAACTGTGACGACGAGTGCACGATAACCAGCCTCTGTGGCCCGATGGACGAGTTCTTCCGCACTTTTACGGTCATGGACGTAGAGTTGGAACCAGAGAGGACCACTCGCCTCTCTTGCAATGTCCTCAAGACTTCGAGTTGAAGAGCTACTGACCACCATGAGGGTGCCTGACCTACCGGCAGCCTGTGCAGTTGCACACTCACCTGTAGGATGTGCAAGGCTTTGAAATGCTGTTGGCGCTATCAAAATAGGCATACTTATAGGTGTGTCGAGCGCAGTGGTACGCATATCACAGGTGCTAACATCCACGAGAACGCGCGGTCGAA
>JBKPAZ010000275.1:0-12724 GCA_046726655.1 Chloroflexota bacterium | reverse complement strand
CTTTGACCATAAAAATGCACCAAGAGAAACTGTTGTCAGCAAAACGGAGCATTTCGGCCTCTCTTGATAAGAAAGAGTTGAACCGACTAACAAAACGCTTCGTCCAAAAGTATGGGTGGGATATTTTAAAACCACTCATTGAGGATACGGTTTATAATATGGTCTCACAGCATTTTGAGAGTCAAGCTAAAAAGAGCTTTCCCCATTGGATTCGCTTAGCATCTTCACGAGAGGTTGTGAGGCCACTAAACGCAGTAGCAACTATGCTCCCAACTATCATTGAAGAACATACATACTCTGAAGAAGTCATGTTTGGCGCTACACCTCTGCGGCAGACCATAGATCGTGCCGCCATCCGCCTCATTGACGAGCCATACAAAGATCACAAAAAAGTACTGCTTATCATTTCAGATGGAGAATTTCGAGAAGAGGCAGAGGTCATGGTCTCTGCAAATCTACTTAAAAGACGGGGAGTGACGATTATCTCATGCCTTATTCATGACAGAAATCTTCTGTCACGAATTGTCAGTGGTCCTAGAAAAGAATGGCCATCCGGGGCGAAACGGATGATAGACATAGCATCTGAGATCCCTGAACAAAACGGATTGCCCGATGACCCAGGCAAAAAACGTCTTGCTCGCACGTTAACCGGCAAGAAATTATGCTATCAAATAAACCATTCAAAAATTCTCAATGCAGTGATAGACAACATATTTGAGGAAAATCCTACTTTGGAAAATGATACGCCACAGATTACGGGTCCAAAGAAGAGAAAAAAACGCAGTGTTGATGTGAAGCATGCAGTAAACTGAACAGGTATCATCTTGTTATATTTATGTTCTGTTTGAAAGCTGAGTATGAAGGTATGTCTACCTATGTCATTATCAATCACCTTTCTAGAAAGTGAAATGCATCATGGCTTGGCGGCACGTTACTTTTCGCGTAGTGACAGGGAATCCATTTGGACTCGACAAAAACCGATACGGGCAGACATATTTAATGGAGGCCAGCCTGGATGACGATCTGATAACAGAACAAATCATCCAGGTACTTGTAGCGGAACAGTTTATTAACAATTTAGATGCACCCTATTTTGCTTTTCGTCTGATACCGGTACGTCGCCCTTCTCACGCACCTGATCAAACATCACGTGACGCAGACATCATAGGCGTCAATGAAGACATTCCGCAAAAGCAATGGCAAGATGAGCAAGAACACTACTGGCGCTCTCCCAATCCTCCGCTTATGCCAGGGCGTAGGCTCAAAGATGAATATGCTGCACCGGTAGTGTTTGTAGAGGGACTCCGATGGCAATTCCTTCCTTTTTGGAAACAGCGCGCTCCAAATAAAGGCAGTTGGGGCGATCCCATCGGCTGGTATAAGCCGCTCACCCTATCAGACAGTGAACAAGATAAGTTGAAACAGCACTTCCAGGTACTCAGTTTCTCTCCCTCACTTGAAAATGGAAACGCGCTATTGAGTGAGAGCAGTATACGGGGAACTCCTATAGACGCTGTTGAGATAATTGCTATGCTAGGCAGTATCGCTTCGGTAGCGCAGTTAATACTTATGGTCGCTGATATGTGGTCGAGAAAGGCAAAAGGGAAAGTAGCAAAGAAAGTGAAACAGGAGGATATGCATACCTGGGATGAGGTCAAGGAAATTCGGGTTAGGATGAGTGACGGTAGCTCTGTACAATTTGAGTCATGGCTGGCTGCGCCCGAGAAAGTAGTGTGCTTCGTCGAGACATTCCGTCTTCCGTCGCAATCATCCAAGCCAATGTGGGTTTCGTTCCTCTTGAAAAACGGCACACACGTGCGGTTTGATGTTTCCGAGGTGGCAGCCAATAACAACGAACTTGAGACATTCATCGACTACCTAAAATTATAGATGATTCCTCATTCTTCAGTGAGATAATTCGGATTCAAATACTCAGCAACCCCATTTAGATACCCGGAATATGATGTTAGGAGTAACAGATTCATCTTTTCAAGCATTTCTTGATTCCTTGCCATCCGTTTATGAGGTCCTATTTCCCATATCTGAAGTTGCAAAAATTGCAAACCATGATATAGTTCTGCTGTAAGGAACTTCTTGTGCAGTTTTGATTCTCTTGCACTCCGAAATAAGGCCATGCGATTAAGGTAGGAGAGAGTCTACGGCGATCACGATGTCAATACTCTTGATCTGGCTAAAGAGATAAATGGTTGCCGCAGATGCCTCAGGCTCTGTGACTTCAGCACTTTCACCTTCCTCATCTCCTCCTGCTTCCGCAGTGCAAATTGGAGTCACTGTACCGGCATATAGTACCGATCCCGCAAAAATTGCTGTACGTATTCGATTAGTTGGAGTGATCATTGGTACACTCTTTTCCGGTGCATTTGCCCTCAATCAACTTCAGCGTAATGTACAACTAGAGCAGGGGAGTCAGGAAGAATACGTTCGACACGAATAGGAGAAGCGGTGTTATGCAAGAAGAACAACATGAACCGTACAAACACCAGGAGCGTGAAGAACAGCACCTGGGAACAGATGTGTCAGCCCAGTTTGCTCAGCTACGAGCGCAAACACTTGAAGAACGTGTTACGGCGTACCGCAATACTCTCCGTAGCGATCCGCGGATCGCACGCTTGTCCATGCTGGATATGACCCATCCCCTCGAAGTGACGGATGGTTCCATTCCTTTCCGTTTACATCAGAATACCAGACCAGGTTATGATCTTGATTGGGCATTACACGAGATGAGTCCTCATCATCCTGCTATGTTGAGGACTGATCAACGGCAATTAGAAAGGTGGGCTCGTTCTCCCCTTGCACCAGACTTTGCACTCCGCCTATACAAGCGCTGTGTCATCGTGGGTGCTCCTGGCACCGGCAAGACGACCCTGCTCAAGTACCTCGCCTTGCAAGCGATTGCTCAACAGCTCAGGGGTCTCCCTGACCTTCCCATTCATATCGAATTATCTGCGTTTGCTCGCTCTGGACACCGTGACCTGCTCGCATACGCTGCGGCTGTGTGGGAAGAGCGCTATGGCTTCCCGCAAGTACAAGCCCTGGACGACATGCAGAAGCAGTTGCAAAATGGCGACGCGCTGCTCTTGCTTGATGGGTTTGACGAGATGGGAGCAGAGACCACCCAAGAGCCGGCGGAGAACGCTTCCCATCAGATCTCCAAGGCTATTACTGATCTTGCCACCCGCTATCGGCAAGCTCCCATCGTGGTCACTGCCCGCAAAGCAGACTCCCATCAACGAACCCACCTGGTCGGCTTTGCAGAACTGGAAGTGCTGGATGTGCGCCCAGAAGAGAGCAATCAGTTTGTGGAACGCTGGTTTGCCTCCCATCCCAACCCATCCAGGCGGGGTAACGCTCCCGAATTCCTTGCGAAACTGGAGCACACTCCACACCTGCAGACACTGGCGGCCAATCCCCTCTGGTTGTCGCTGATGCTCATCGTGGATGAAGATCGACGTGCGCTCCCTGAGCGGAGAGCAGCACTTTACGACCAGTACGTGGAAACCCAGCTAACGCAATGGGATGCCAGTCGCACTCTCCGTCGCATGCACGCATTCAAGCCGGAACACCACCACCAACTCCTGGAAACAGTGGCCTGGCATTTTCATCAGCAGGGGCAGGGATTCTTGCCCGAACGCGATTTGCTTGAGGTCATTGCTGTTTACTTACCCACCATCGGACTGCTACCAGAGCAAAACGGACAGGTGCTAGAGGAGATCGCTGCGGAAAATGGGCTCCTCAAGGAGCAAGTGCGAGGCTGGTACGGTTTTGTACACCTGACTTTCCAGGAATATTTTGCTGCCCACTGTGCCGCTCGCCATCAAGAACTTGATATGCTCGTGCGGTGGCAAGATGATCCGTGGTGGGAAGATGTCCTCATATTCTATGCAGGGAGCGTCTCGGATGTGAGCTTGCTCTTACAGCAATTGCTCGGGCTGACACCAACACACCTGCTTCAAGATGATCTGTTCCACACCAACTTGATCCTGGCTGGTCGTTGCCTGGCAGCAGCAGATCCCATCGTTCGACACACTGCCCTCTCCCAAGAGGTCGTCACACGCCTGTTCCAGGTGTTGAAGACCACGCGCTATGCGTTGACACAAGCGCAGGTTGCTGAAACATTGGCTGAGATGGGTGAGACAACAATCAATACGCAACTCGTGCAGTTGCTCTCCGACGAACAGCTGGACCCGTCGGTGCGCCAACGTATCGCAGAGGCGCTTGGGCGGTTAGGAGAGCGCCCCATTGTGCTACAACTGGTCCCGCTGCTCTCCGAAGAGCATTTTGATGCGCGGGTGCGCCAGAGCGTCACAGAAGCGCTTAGGCAGCTCGGGGAGCGCTCGTCACGCTGGCGGTTGGTCCAGTTGCTCTCTGACGAGCGAGTGGAACCGCCACTGCGCCAGCACATCGCGGAAGCGTTTGGGCAGTTAGAAGAGCGCTCCATTGCCCCACAACTGGTCCAGTTGCTCTCCGATGAAAAACTTGACGCGCATGTGCGCCTGAGCATAGCAGAAGCGCTTGGGCAGCTTGGCGAGCGCTCCATTGCCCCACAACTGGTCCAGGTGCTCTCCGACGAACAGATTACCTGGCCGGTGCGCGAGAGCATCACCTATGCGCTTAGGGAGCTAGGAGAACGCTCTATTGCGCCACAACTGGTCCAACTGCTCTCCGACGAACAGCTGAACACGTATGTGCGCCAGCGTATCGCAGAAGCGCTTGGGCAGCTTGGTGAGCGCTCCGTTGCGCCCCAAATGGTGCAGCTCCTCTCCAACAGGCAGTTGAACCCACGTGTGCGCGCAAGCACTGCAGTAGGGTTAGCGCAGCTCGGAGAGCGTTCTATTGCCCCCCAATTGCTCCAGTTGCTCACTGAAAGGAAGCTGGACCAGTCAGTGCGCCAGGGCGTCGCGGAAGCACTGGGGCGGTCGGGTGATCGCTCTATGGTGCCCCAATTGGTGCAACTGCTCTCCGACAGGCAGCTGGACCAGTCGGTACGCGCCACCCTCGCCCATGCACTTGGGCAGATAGGAGGACGCTCCGTTGCCCCTCAACTGGTGCAGTTGCTCTCCGATGAGCAACTGCACCCGCAGGTGCGCGAGAGCATCGTCTATACGCTAGGGTGGTTGGGAGAGCGTTCTATCGCATCCCAACTGGTGCAACTGCTCTCCGACGAGCAGGAGGACTGGTCGGTGCGCGGGAGGCTCCCACATGTGCTTGGGCAGCTAGGAGAGCGCTCCATTAGACCCCAACTGCTCCAGCTCTTCTCCGATGAGCAGTTAGACTGGTCGATGCGTCTGCAAATCGCAGAAGCACTGGGGCAACTAAGGGAGCGCTTGATGCTCCCCCAACTGGTGCAACTGCTCTCTGAAGAGCAGCTTCGCTGGTCGGTGCGTCAAGGCATCGCCTATGCGTTGGGGCGCCAGGACGAACATGCTATTGTGTCCCAACTGGTGAAGTTGCTCCCCGATGAGCAGCTTGGCTGGCCAATGCGCGAAAGTATAGCTTATGCACTGGGGCGGTTAGGAGAGCGTTCCGTTGCCTCCCAACTGGTCGAGCTACTCTTCGACAAGGAGCTAGATACGCAGTTGCATGAGCGTATCGCGGGAGCGCTTGGGCGGATAGGGGAGTCCTCTATAGTGCCACAATTAGTCCAGTTACTCTCCGATGAGCAGTTGAACTCTTCGGTGCGCGAGCGTATTGCAGAAACGCTCAAAACTCTTGCCACTGATGAAACGACGATTCATACCCTCGCAGCTCTCTTACCTACATCAGACATAGCTGATAGCATTCATCACCTCTTATGGACGATGAGCCGCCAGATCGGTGTCAGAATCTTCATCGTTGATAGACCCAATGATAACAGTGATCAAATGGCCTTCAGAATAGAACGCATCTGAGCTTTGCCGCTAATGCTTCCGGGGGTATCTTGCACTTGGCTTAAGGCGCGGCTTGGGCTGTGGGATGTAAACTAGCTGCCCCCATCGGTGTGCAGTCGAGGGCTATCTGTCAGCGTGACTGCCGGGATATGTAAATTATGCGAGCCCCCCGCCACTTTTGATGATACCGAGGACAATCAACTGAGGATGGAGAGGGTGGTTGAGCACCTGTGGATCGTGCTTCCTTGCAAGGGATGGAGAACCCACTCCTGCACACGTACAAGGTGCTATTGCCATCCTTCCCACAGTCGTGGAAAGGGATCATGCGCGTACACCCACATGTGAAGAGAGCTTTCGCCAAGTGTGGTACATTGAGGCAGAAATACTTCTGTAGTAAAATGGGACCTCAAGAACGAACAAAAGAGGACCCAACGGATGAGAGGCCCCAAACCTGCACCATTGTGCTTGAATGAAGCCAAATGAACCCAATTGGAGCAGCTGGTGCGCCAGTCTACTTGAAGGCGTATTCCCATTGGAGACACAAGATGCGAGGAAGAACCGATGTTCCTCGAGCCTAGCCGGGCTCATTGGAGAGCCAAGCTCAGGGCAACAGCATGAAAGAGGAGCCCATGAAGACACCGCAGCCTGATTACTGGCCCACACGCGCTTGGCGAATCGCCTCCCCGCAAGCATTGCATATGGACCCTGAGGCGCTTTCTCAGTTACATGCGTACGCGAGCAGGAACGAACGCCTTCATAGCATCCTCGTCGTGCGCTCAGGTCGCATGGTCTTTGAACACTATTATCGTGGGTGGGGTCCAAACCACTATCACAACCTCTTTTCTGCGACCAAAAGTATCACCTCTGCTCTGGTTGGCATTGCTTTGCGCGAAGGCTCTCTTCAGAGCCTCGATCAACGCCTCCTTGATTTTTTCCCAGAGACCGCATCACGAACGCGAGACTCGCGTACCCAAGCCATTACCTTACGACATCTGCTCACGATGTCGAGTGGCTACGACTATCCCAATGAGATACACAAGCTCCTTGACGATAGCGAGACGATCGCCAAGATGGTGGCTCGGTCTATGAAATCTCAGCCAGGGCAGGTGTTTTCCTATGATGACCTCGATGTCCATCTCCTCGGACGTGTTCTCGCCAGGGTAACCGACACCAGCCTGGCAAACTTTGCCTTGCACAAGCTGTTCCAGCCACTGGGCATCTGGCAGGACGAGCAGGGCACGCTTTTCCCCTGGAAGTCCGATACTTACCGCCCCGATGAGTGGCATCCCTTTTACTTGCCGGATACCCAGCACGGCTACCTCTGGACCGTTGACCGCTTGGGATATTACTGGGGAAGCTCCGGCTTGCAATTCACACCGCGAGAAATGGCAAAATTCGGCTATCTTTATCTCAACCAGGGCCGGTGGGACGGGAAGGAGATCGTCCCTGCTTGGTATGTACAAGAATCTCTGCGCCAGCATATGAGAGATGAACACGGTCAGGGCTACGGGTATCTCTGGTGGCTCTCAGAGATGTCTGGTCATGGGATTCCTCATGCGGCAGGCCACGGCGGTCAGATCATTGCCCTTGCTCCTGACTTGGATCTGGTCTTTGTCATTACTTCAGCAGTAGGTGACGACTACCAGCACATCGAAGCCGTGATGAACTTCCTCATAGCAGCTGTGGTGTGAGACCGATGCCTGAGTTGAGACCCTTGTACCCCTGCGTATTTAAAGAGGTGCAGTAAGAGTCTACCGCACCTGATTGCCAGATGGTGCAAACGTTCTTCTTCGCTGAAGCCGCCTGAGCAGCGCGGAAAGCTTTTCTTGCAATCGCACGTATCAAGGGTAGGCTTTGGCAGCTTCAACGACAGGATGTTTTCTGCCTTTTGCGGTGGTATAGTAAGAAAGCGCCTGAGGTCGTGGACGTCCTTCAGTTCGTGTTTGACCTGGTATCGTCAGTCAAGAGCCACAACGTTTTGATGATCGCGATAGAGCTATCGTGAGACGACATAATGCATCTGCACAATGCTGTCACTGAGCCGAGCAGTATCGATGAGCTTCAGAGCAAATGTGCTCCCTCAGCGGCGGGGATCGTCAGGCCTACTCCAGTAAGAGACGGCTCTACATTGAGATACACTTCATCAACAAGACCCTTAGACAAGAACGAAGCATCAAGACCTGCGCCGCCACCTACCAGTGCAGTACGAAATCCCTTTTGCTCAAGATACTGCAAAGCCGCTTCGGGGGATGCAACGACCTCGACTCCTTCGGCTGTCAATTGCTCAGTAGAGACAACAACATAGGCAACGTGAGTCAGGGCATCCAATGCTCCTCCCGCACGCGTCAATTCATATGTACGCCTGCCATTAATGAGGTTGCCGGTTTTCTGTACCACCTGCCTGAAGTTAGCCAGGATTTCCTTTGGGATGGGGTGACCCTCCTCGGGTTGCACCACATAGCCATTGGCGGTGAGAGATACATAGAGGATCGTGTTCATGTATCTATATTACCATATGCGCACTCAGTGTGCACTTGGTATGGTTTTTCTCGTTTCACCACGGCAGAGATCCGGGAGGTGAGCAGTCTGGGAATGTGCACCACGCTCGACGTGGAGGGCTTACCTCGTAAGCGCAAGGCTTCGTACTTTTTCTTCAGCTCAGGAGCACTTGTCTCCTGTAAGCGAACCAGTAATCACGTCTTCGTTCATGAGGTGTGCGTTAACTTTGGTATAATTTTGCCATACTGGCTCTGAAAATGACCTTCACAAATCCTTGGTTTGGGCAACAACGGAAACAGACTGTAGCGTCTAGAGATCAGAGTGATCTCTCTAAAAAGGAGTAGCATGCGACGATGAATGAGCAACAGCAGATCATTCGTCAAGTGTTTTTCTCACCAGTGATCCGGGAATCCAGATCTTTGTGCGGGAAGTGAAAGATGGCGCGACGCAACACATGCAGAAGGTTCCAGTTCTTCTGCTTCACGGAGCGCGTGTCCCAGGAGTCGCCTCCTTCGACCTCGATGTGCCCAATGCCTCACTTGCTGCCGACCTGGCAAGCAACGGACACGTCGTTTATGTGATGGATGCTCGCGGCTATGGAAAGTCCTCCAGACCGCCAGCAATGGAGCAACCTCCGAAAGAGAACCCCCCTCTGGCGCGCTCTTCGGAAGTTGTGCGAGACATTGCCGCCGTCGTCGAGTGGATCCGACAACGCCTGAGCGTCGGGCGAGTGGCCCTGCTGGGCTGGGCCACTGGAGGCCACTGGCACGGGTATTACACGGCACTCTACTCGGACCGTGTGAGCCATCTCATCCTCCATAACACCTTGTATGGAGGCACACCAGACCACCCGATGCTCGGGCATGGTTCAACGAATGAAGACCCTGAGCATCCTGGTCGCTTCAATGAAGCGGCTTATGGAGCCTACCGATTCAACACGGCTGATGCGCTCCTGCCATCCTGGGATCAGAGTATTCCGCTCGAGGAGAAAACGCAGTGGCGCGACCCAGCCATGGCTCAGGCATATGTCGACGCAGCATTGGCAAGCGATCCGACCAACGAGACGAGAACGCCCCCGAGCTTTCGTGCGCCCAGCGGAGCGATGGAGGATAGCTTCTATCTCGCCATTGGTCGTCAATTGTGGGATGCCTCGCTCATTCGTGTGCCGACCCTCATCCTGAGGTCTGAGCGAGATTTCTGGTCACGTCCCCAGGATGCCGAGCTGCTGGCAGAGCATCTGGTCCATGCGCCGCGCGTGCGCAAGAAGACGCTTCTCGATGCCACCCATTACGTGCATCTGGATCGACCGGAACGCGGGCGCAGCGCCTTCATGAAAGAAGTCGCGTCCTTCCTTTCAGAAGGTGCATAGCGGTTCAGGAAGAGTTTGGCTTCTGCGGGGGAGTGGCGAAGTGCTCTCCTGTGCCCTGGCTCGATCACTTGCTATTCGTTGACTGGTACATGCCCTACGAAGCATGATGACTCTCTGACTCAGAGAGTCATCATGCTTCGTAGGGCATGTACCACTTCTGGCCGATCTCGGTCGGTAAGTAGCCCTGGTTCGAGAGCAAGATGATTTGGGCACGCTTGACGCGACCAGCACTCAGTTTCCGTGAGGTCGACATTTTTCGCAGTTGAGAATACTCTTCCTCAGTTAACGGGCGAATGCGTAGATAGGGATGCATCTCTCAGACCTCCTGGAGGATCAGCCACACTCATCTCCTCTATTATGGTATAGTATTTAGCGGATGCACCAATAAGGAAGAGGTAATTTCAGGCCTGGAGCAGCTTGCGTGATGCCAGGCCGTTCACGTTGGAAGTCCCATCAGAGCGTAGGAGACGGCATCGTCTTGTGCCAAGGTTGATCCGATCCTCCACTCCTCTGTGAAGGTCCTCTCATCTAGTTCAGCACGCGCGGTCATGACCACCTTATCGAAGTCTTCCTGTTCTGTCGGGGGCAGCGGGGTCTGTGCCGCGACACGCAGCACGGCAGCGGCGGCACACAGCCTTGTCGCATGCTGGTAGCGCCCTTCCGCACAGGCTACGGCAGCGATGCCTTCCAGACACCAGGCGGTATAGGTGGCATTGCCCAGCCTGTGGTAGAGCGCCAGGCTTTCCCGGTAGCGGACCTTCGCACGCTCGTAGTCCTGCTGTTGGCGGGCCAGGTGCCCCAGCAGGGTGAGGATGTTCGCGATGCCCCAGGTCATGTCGATGGCTCGCACAGAGGCGAGGGCTTCTTCTAAGAACTCGCTGGCACGTGCGACATCCCCGCGCTTGCGTGCCAACTCTCCAAGGTTCAATAGGGCAAGTCCCATTGCAGGCGACTCTCCCGCACGTTTGGCCGCCGCGTAACTCTCAGTAAAGTAAGTGGTCGCCTCCTCTTCCGCACCTCCGGCCAACATGATGGAACCAAGCAGAGCCAGCACGTTGCTGATGTCGGCCTGGTCTCCCGTCCGCTCGGCCAGCGTCAGTGCCTCTTCAGCTAAGGCGAAGGCGTGCTCTCTCCTGCCCAGGTGCATCGTGAGACGCGAGGCGTAATAGAGCGCTCTGCTGCGTACGGCAGGCGAGGCAGCCTGCACTCCCCGCGCTTCGTCCAGCGCCAGCATCCGGGAGAGCCACAGGTTTCCCTCACTCATCTGGCCTCGTTTGAGCCAGAACGCTCCAAACCACGTGGCTAGCTGTAGACCCAGTGTCACCTCGCCACGCTCATAGGCAAAGTCGAGAGCGGCACGTCCATTGGCCGATTCCTGTTCGAGGTGTGCCTCACGGCTCCCCTGGCCTGGTTTGGTGCTCTCCGCTTCCTCGGCCAGAGCCGCATAATACTCCGCATGGCGGCGCTGATAGTCTTCCTCCTCCCCTACTGCTCGCAGTTGTTCGGCCGCATATTCGCGAATCACTTCGAGCAGACGATAGCGCGGGAGGCCATCTCCCGTGGTCTCCACCTGGACCAGACTGGCATCGACGAGCGCCGCGATGGTCGAGAGTCCCTCATCGGAAGCGAGGGATTCCTCTCCCCAACAGATGGACTCTGCTGCTGCCAGCGTGCATCCTCCCATGAAGATGGAAAGCCGGTGGAACCAGCGCTGTTGTGTGGGAGGAAGCAGGTTGTAGCTCCAGGCAATCGCTTCATGCATGGTTCGCTGGCGCTCCGGCAGATCTCGGGCGCCCCCACGCAGCAAGCGCAGCCGGTCCGAGAGACGCTCGAGCAACACGGGGAGGGAAAGCACCCGCACGTGTGCTGCCGCCAGTTCGATGGCCAGTGGCAGCCGATCCACCTGGTCGCAAATGGCCGCCACAGAGGGCTCGGCGGCGACAAGACAGGGCTGCACCCTCTGCGCTCGCTCACGAAAGAGGTCCACAGCGGCGGCCGGCGTTAAAGGGGTTAGCACCAGTTGCTGTTCCGCACGCAGGTGCAAGGGAGTCCGGCTGGTGACCAGGATGTGCAGACATGGGCAGTGTACCAGCAGGTTGGCCACGAAGTCTGCCGCTACCAGGAGGTGCTCAAAATTATCGAGGAGCAATAAAAACTGTTTGTCCTGGAGGAAAGCGCGCACTTGCTCAGGGAACGCGTGATCAGCCTGTTCACGCAGTCCCAGCACGTGTGCCACTGTCTGTGGAACAAGCGAAGGATCACGCAGAGCTGTCAGGTCAATCCAGGCGAGGCCATCGGCAAAACCTGCGCGGAGGTTGTGGGCGATCTCGAGCGCGAGCCGGGTCTTGCCTACCCCACCGGGCCCGGTCACCGTCAGCAGACACACACCGCGCTCTCGCAGGAAGCCAAGCGCCTGGGCGATCTCCTGCTCCCGCCCAAGCAGAGCCGTAGGAGGGAAGGGAAGCACCTGCAAGGGAGCGGCTTTCGCGTCCTCTCTCGGTACAGCAGGCCGGGCCGCGGCAAACAGCGCGGCCCGCGGCTCAGCCTCCAGGTTCATGGCCCTCGTCAGCAGGTCGAGCGTGTCATAGCGGGGCGCACGGCTAAGGCCTCGTTCCAGGTCGCTGACTGCGCGAGTACTGAGGCTGGCACGTTCAGCCAGTGCCTCCTGTGTCAATCCCGCTGCCATGCGATAGCGCTTGAGCAGCGCCCCAAAGGTGGTCGGTTCCATCTCCTGTGCCCTCTTCGTGATCTGTCGTCATGAGCGAAACATCCTGTGACACCATCATACCACAGTTTAAAGACGGGAAAACTGTGGGGAAATTGTGGGTCTTCTTCATGGTGCCATCGAGCACGAGCAGGTACACTTTCAGCAACGGTGATCCACCGCAGGTATGAGAACGTTTCTGATGACCGACAGCGAGAAAGGAGAAAAAGCCATGCTTGCTGAAGAACGCAAAGCCATCGCGAG
>JBKPAZ010000274.1:0-6111 GCA_046726655.1 Chloroflexota bacterium | reverse complement strand
GCGCGAGCAAGGATTCGTGAATGGCCTGGTCAGAAATCACGTGGTAGTCATCCAGGATGAGGATGAGCTCTCTGTCCACCTGCTCCACCTCATCGAGGAGGGTGGTCAGGATGGTCGAGAGCGGTGGAGCCTGTGGTGAGTACAGTAGCTCTCGCGCCGCCTCGCCAAAGGTGGGGAGACAGGCACGCAGGGCCGCAATGACCGAGAGCCAGAAGCGGATCGGATCATTATCTGGCTCGTCAAGGGAGAGCCAGGCAAAAGCCGGTTCCGATCCCATCGGTGCTGCGCTCTGCTTCGCCTCCCCGCGTGGGCGTACCTGAGGCGAAGCTGCCACCCAGGCGGAGAGCAGCGTGGTCTTCCCACTTCCGGCAGCGGCCGAGACGAGCGTCAACGGGTGAGAGAACGCTGCATCCAGTTCACCGAATAAGCGAGAGCGTTCCACCAGCGAGCCTGGCAGACGGGGAGGAGAGAGCCTTAAAGAGAGCAACGTTCCCCGCTGCTCAACTTGCGGCGAAGAAGCGGTACTCTTCCATGCTTGGCCAGATGCTGCTCGGTGGTCAGAGGGTGAGCGAGAGAGCCCCAGCGCCTCCTGCTCCAGGCGTGCGAGCGTTACCTTGGCTGAAGGTCCCAGATAGCGTTTGCGGGTGTGTCGATCTTGCGTCCGATAGGCATACCAATAGCCGGCCCCGCCAGGTCTCGCTTCTTTGAGGGCCGAGATGCGCCCCGATTGGCCCACAAAGGCAAATGCGGTGTGCTCTTCCAACCAGCGCGAGAATACGTCATCGTCTCCTCTCTGGAAACACTGTTGAAGTTGCCCATGCAGATGCAGTTCATAGCGCTCTCGCTCGTCCAACCAGATGAGTACATACTGTGATGGTTTGGGCACAATTCCCTTCCTTTGCTCTTGGGTGTTTCACCCGCTATTCCCCAATATCGAGGAGTATAGCATACCAACGAGCCAGGAGGCAATCAGCACATTGGTTTCTTGGGTTTGGGATGTCGAACTCCGACGATTGGTGACTGGACTGCTTCCTCAAGTTGACAGGGTGGGTCTAAATTACCTTTGAGTTGTCTTCGAGCCTTCCAGCAGTGATAATTGGTTAGCCATCGTCTTGTGTCGTCATTTCCGTCGGAGAGAGTAGCGAGGGGGTCGAATGGCCAGGACCAACTGCTCTCACCCAGTTCCCACAGCCACCTTTTTTTGCGATAAAGGGTCTCGAATTGCCTGGGATCGAAGATCGCTTGAAGTACTTTTAGTCTGGTTGATAGCGCACTAAGCCACATCATTAGGCCTAAAATGCGCGAGCGTGTCACCAGGGGCAAAGTAGCCTGCCATCTTCTTCATTGTGCTTTTCTCTGGCAGATTTTTGCCTGGCAACGTTGAGAGCTGCCTGTCCCAGGGCGGACGTCCCGCCGCGCACGAACACGACCTGTCCGGGCGTGATGTGCAAATTGTCGAAGAGGCAGCTCCAGGCAGTCGCGTATGATTCTGGAATGGCAGCCAGACTTGCCCAGTCTAGATTCGTTTGGAGAGGGAAGACAAAGGCCGAATTCACACAGGCAAACTGGGCATAGCTGCCGTTTCTCGTGCGGCCCATGCCGCCCATAATGGAGGCCACCGTCTGACCTCGCGTCAGTTTGCCGCTCGGATCAAACTCTACCTGTCCGACGCATTCGATGCCGCTGATGCGGTTAATTTCAAACCAGGTGCCTTTACGCATTTCGGTTTCTGCACGATTGATGCCAAAGGCTTTCACTTTGATCAAAACTTCGCCGTCTTTAGGAACGGGTGTTGGAACCTCCTCCAACACTAACTTTTCAGGACCGCCATACTCGCTGATGACTATCGCTTGCATTGAGAGTTTCCTTTCTCTGTTTGTATTTGCTATATATGTTAGTAAAAACTAACCATGATAGTAATATAGAAGATGAAATGGCTTTTGTCAAGTGGGAATTTGCCAGGCACATAATTGAAGTCCCTGCCTGTCACCCTGAGCGCAGCGAAGGGTGACAGGCAGGGACTTTCTCCAGTTCTCTCAGTAGAGATCATGACTACACCTCCCATCGCTGCTGATGGATCGATGCCGCTTATTGCTCGCGCCTGGGTAATTCCTGGGGTACGGGAGAACTAGAGGCTCATTTCGGTTGATTGATTGCCAATCCAAGCAAGCAGCGCCGTTTGATAGAAAGCCACAGGGTCGTTGAGAAAAAATGGCAGATGACCAAAGACTTCCAGCGCGATCGTTCCCTGGATAAAGGCATAGAGTTGCAGGAACCGGTTAATTACGGGAAGCGCATACCCATTCTCACGACACCAGGCCATAAATTCATCATTGAAAGCGTCTACAGCGAGACCAGGTAAACCCGGTTGAAGACGCAACAGGTGTTCATCCCAGGCGCGTTGCAAAAGATCTAAAAACACTTTCGTAGTGCGGCGTCCCAGTGGAAGTGTGTGTTCGATGGGTGCAACGTAGCCGGGAATGGGGCTGCCAGCGATGAGGGCAAACTCGGTGGGGTGTTCGACCGCCCATTGCCGGTAGGCAAGCACGGTCGCGAGCAGGCATGGGATGGTCTCTTGCGGTGAGCAGGACGCGCTCACCTGTTCCAGCACTTCGGCCTGGTGCGTCCAACTTTCTACGAGCAGGTCTGTCACCAGTTCATCGCGGCTGGCATAGTAATTGTACAGAGAGGGGGCGCTCATCCCCATCTCGGCGGCGATTCCTCTCAGCGAAAGAGAAGCCGTACCCTGCTGCGCCATTTGTTGGCGGGCAATCTGTTTGATTTCCTGGCGTGTCTGTTCGTGTCTACGTTCTCGTCTGCTCAAAGCCATCGTGTCTTCTCCTCTTTAGGTGTGTAAGGAAATACTAATGGCGTTCGCTTTGCATGTCAAGCTCACATAGTTAGAGCCTTTGAACTGTGTTCTCTTCTAAAAATGCGGGGTTTCATATAACTAACCCGATGTGCAAGTTTTTTTAAGCCACTAGCCGATCTCATTGCAGCGGAGGAGCTTGATCTTGCACATTGAACAACACACAGATGCTATGCATGAGCACCATGCGCAACAAGCGATTACGCAGATGCCACCGATCGCGGGCCCAGACCCGTTTGGCTCCACAGTGATCGGTGAGTTGGCCGAAGACGGAATCGATGCGATAGCGAATGCGCCCCAGCACGGCACTCCACCGGTGAGCAGGCTGCGTACTAGCTTTGCAGAACGGAGCTTGCAAGACGACCCCGACCTTGCGCAAGGCCGCTTGCAAGTCGGGCAGCCAGTAGTTGCGGTCGCCCAAGAGCAGCCCGCTGGTGTCGGCCGTCACGTCCCAGACCACTTCCCCCTCGTGGATGTTGGCAGGAGCCAGGTACATCTGGGTGATGACTCCTGGCCAACACAGCCACAGATGCAGCCGAAAGCCTGAGATCGGTCTGCCGACTGGTTTGGTCACAGCCTATGCTGGCCGTGTCATCAAAACGGTCGCAGCGATAGGCTCGTACAAACTGGCACACAGGGATCGGCATACTATCCACGATCGCTACTGTGGGGTCATAAAGCAGAAGCGTGTCGCGGATGAGACACCACAGCCGCTCTTTCACGGCCAACAAGTTGGCAGCTTGCCGCAGCCAGGTGGTGCGAACCACTCGCGCCATTGCCGGAAAGAAATGCGTGTAGTGGCGACGGAAGTAATCAAAGACTTCCTGATCTTGGGAGAGTCCCAGATAGGTTTCTACCAGTTCCATTGTAATGACCAGGCTCACGGCCAGCTTGGGCATCGGCCCTCGTTCGCGCAAGCGTTTGCCCTTCGTCGCTGTGGGCAGCATCTCGTCAATCAGACAGAAACATGTGATAATACAATCGGACTGCTTTCATGGTGTCCCTCCTCAAAAGATTGGCAAATCGTCTGAGGATAGTAGACTTCATGAGCCTTTTCTTTGGCAAGAATTACTTGCACATCGGGTTAACTAACACCCCAGTGGGGAATGGTACAGGAGAGCCACAGATGGCACACCGTATTAATAAGCTCTGGCACCACCCTGGTGTTCTGAGTGAGAAGGACGAAAGAAAGAGGCAGACTCAGTTCTTTCCTGAAAGAAAGTCGATGGCAGCGTCACACCAGGCGACATTTTCCGTCTCAAACATCACTCCTCGCAAGAGCGGGAGGTAGAGCAGCCGTTGTTCATAGGATAACTGCTCTGGCTCGGGAAAATCATGCTCCTGCAAAGCCCAATAGACCGCTAACCGCTCGGCATGGATGGCTCGCCGACGATGGAGCTCTGCCCTGCCAGCAAACACCGACTCCTGTCTCATCTCCCACCGTCTCCAGACGGTTCCCCTCTTCCTCAAGAAGCGGTATGCTTTCATCAGCAAACACACGATCCTGGCTGGCGCGTTATGACAGCATCTCCTGCTCGTTAACGCGCCTCCGGCGGGACGCTTTCTCTTCTGGAGAGCACGAGGAAATGAGAGGTGATCGCTTGGAAACCGTAGCATTCCCGTCCCATGTCCTGATTATAGGGGGCGGGCTCGGAGGCCTGTGCCTGGCGCAGGGGCTGAAAAAATCGGGCTTCAGTGTCGCGGTCTATGAACGCGAGAGCTCGGCGCAGTTCCGCAACCAGGGGTACCGCATCAGCATCAAGCAAGAGGGGAGCCAGGCCCTGCGCGACTGTCTGCCGGAACGTCTCTTCCAACTCTGCGTGGCAACTGCTCTCAAGACGGCTACACGACTGGTGCTCCTGGACCAGGAGTTGCACCTGCAATTCGCCAGGTCACTGCCACACTCGCCGATCCCTGATGGCTCTGGTTTCGGGGTCAACAGACTCATGTTGCGCGAAATTCTACTTGCCGACCTGGAAGATGTGGTGCATTTTGGCAAGACGTGCGAACGGTTCGACCAGGTGGATGGCGGCCAGGTCCGGGCATCCTTCGCCGACGGAACCACTGCCACCGGCGATCTGCTGGTGGGCGCCGACGGCACTCATTCGGTGATCCGCGCGCTCATCGCGCCAGATGCCAGGATCGACACGCTCCACTACGCCATCTATGGCAAGGAAACCACCACCTTTGGTCCCATCACCATCACCGCCTCGCCTGGCAAGCACCGAGTGCCGGAGATCACGTATCTGCTGCAAGCCGGGGGCTTCACCGTCTACTTTGGCGGCGACACCTTGCTCATCCCAGCACTGAGCGAGATCCCCCAGCGTTTTCCGCAGGTCGATGTGGCGCTGCTGGCCATCAATGGCTTACAGATCCGTTTTTTAGGCAACCGACAGGATGTGATGAACCCACAGGATGCGGCGGAGTTCTGCCGCATCAGCCGACCCCGCTACGCGGTACCTATCCATTATACCTTTACAGGGGGACCGATCATGGATGCACTGGCGTTGAAGTATGCCGGCACGCCACAGGAGTTGCTACGGGAGTTCCAGCAAGCAGCCGCCAAACTGGCTCCCGAAACAACCGTGCGTATTCTGGCTCCTGGTGAGCCGCTCCAAGTGACCACCGATGGAGCTGGTGGTGGTCAGGGGGAAACCAGGGGAGAGCTTTGAGGAAGAGAGGGAATAGGATGAGTACGAAGAAAGTAAAAGATCGATGTCAGCAGAAGAGAACAAACGCTTGATACGCCACTTCTTTGATGGTGTGAACGCGCGGGAGATGGAAGCCTTCGAGATCTTTGCTCCTGATGCGGTCCACCATAACCCCTTTCCGGGAACCCCTCCTGGGCGCGAGGGCAATAAACAAGGAATGCTGCTCCTGTTCGCAGCCTTCCCGGATTGGCAGACCACGATTGAGGATCTCATTGCCGAAGGAGACAAGGTGGTGGTCCGTATGACGCAGCGTGGCACCCACCAGGGCTTACACGGGTAGGTTTTTTGGAAAGAGAGCAATCGGGGAGAAAGAAGGTGGAAAAGAAGAGCAAGACATGCTATGCTGACCGATAAAAATCATCCCAATGAAGTATCGGAGGGCATCAGATCACTTGCTCAGAACGAGTATCGCAATGGACAGAGACCGTGTCAAGGTACTTGCCCCGCCTCAGTCGCCCCCAAGCGGCGGTATTGGCCCTGTGGAGCCTGGGGATAGTCTTGGCAGGCAGTGGTGGATTGAGTCAGGTGAGC